>DATAWG010000123.1 GCA_036267355.1 Pirellulales bacterium
CGGCCA
The DNA here is from genome assembly GCA_036267355.1 of Pirellulales bacterium. Classification (NCBI taxonomy): domain Bacteria; kingdom Pseudomonadati; phylum Planctomycetota; class Planctomycetia; order Pirellulales; species Pirellulales bacterium. The sequence goes on from DATAWG010000123.1 coordinate 7, forward strand.
GAGCGAGGAGCTCATTTGCATCGGATGGTGGCAACTCCCCCCACAAAGCCCGCATCTCGAATGCGTCCTCAGACTGGAGGAGAATTTTCACCGCAAATGTTCGCTGCCCGGTTTCGTCCGTCGCTATGTGGTCACTGTCAAAGATTACGTCAACGCCGCCCGACCTAATACGGTTGAGTTGCTCCACTCCCCGGATGACCAGCAATACCACACCGAAAGCCAGTATGGATAATGCGCCTATCACAATCACCCGGTGTAGTAGGGGCGGCAAACGATCACGATCTTTCTTGGCACCGGTACAAAACATTTTGCATCTCGATCCCTTGCTAATCGACCCGACGATGCGGCGAGGACGCATTATCGGTCGGAATATCCCAATCGGCGGATCATTTGCCCGTCTTGCACGAGGACGATCGGTTTCATCCCGAGGAAAAGGCCTGCCTCGACGACGCCGGGGATCGCGCGGATCGAGCGGTTCAGTTCGGCCGGGTCGGCAAGCGGGCCGATTTGGCAATCGAGAATATTGTTGCCGTTGTCGGTGACGTACACCGGGCCATTGGCGCGGCGCAATTCGGATTGCAGCCCAAGCTCGGCCAGTTTGCGGTGGCAGAACGTCGCGGCAAATGGCACCACCTCGACCGGCAAGACGCCGCGAGTGCCGAGCACCGGCGACACTTTATCCACGCCGACCAGAATCACCCACTGCCGGGCCGACGCCGCCACGACCCGTTCGCGCAGTAGCGCGCCGCCGAGACCCTTGACCAGATCGAGTGTCGGCTCGGCGACTTCATCCGCGCCGTCGATGGCGACGTCGATGGTGTCGATTGTGCCCAAGTCCACCAGCGGGATACCGAGTTCCTTGGCGAGCGCCGCGGTTCGCCCCGAGGTGGGCACGCCGCGGATATGCATTCCCGCCCGCACCCGCTCGGCCAGCGCATGAACGAAGGCCGCCGCGGCACGGCCAGAGCCGAGACCCACGACCTGTCCGTCGGCGACGAATTCCAAGGCCCGGGCCGCCGCCAGTTCGGGAGTCGGTGAATTGCGTTTCATGCCAGCCTCGCGAAGCGTGGGAATCAGAATAGAAAGGGTCGGCGCCGCCAAAGTTACCACCATGGATTCCGCCATTCTTGCGGCTCACGGCGGCCGCAACAAGCAGGCGCGGCGCAAAGAGGCGGCAACGAAAAATCGATTCGTAGCCTATTGAAGCATTTTGGACCCGAGCCTTAGTGTGCCACCGGATGATTGGGCGTGCCACTTCCTGATTGGGCGTGCCACTTCCTGATTCGTGTGCTGCTCTGATTCGTGTGCTGCTCTGATTCGTGTGCCACTGGCCGAGCCAGTGGCACACGGCACTGGCAGAGTCCAGTGGCACGCAAGCAATCGCCCGGAGGCAATACTTCCAAAATTTGTTAGGGCAATGGCGGTCATCGCGTCGCTTCTCGGCCGGCCCGTCGGCGGGGGCGCCTCAGAGCGGAAAATCGCGGCAAGTGCAATCGGCATTGCAGCTTGTGCCGGACGCTCGGGTTGTCGGCCGAAGGCGAAATTGAGCGATTAAACGCTTGTTGCCGAAGGCGCAAGCTTGCTAGGATGCTGTATACTTAACGTGCGCCATCCTGCCCACCGTGGCCGACCACAGCCGATTGATCCGATTCTGCCAGATTCTGAATGCCGGGCGAGATTATCCGCTCGGCAGTGCCCGAATTCGATCCATCAGGTGTCGGCGAACGTAGATCATTGCAGGCAACAAAAGGCTCGAGCGAAAAATAGCTTCCGTTTTTCAGACGTTTCAGCCTGCCCTCTCCCGCAAGGGAAGAGGGGCTGCGGAGAAGTTGTTTTTCGCTCGATCCCACGCCGGACGACCGCACTAATCGCCGGCAGCCACCGAAAGCGACCACCATCCCGTCGAACGCGTTTCTTCCGTATCTCCCGAGGAGTTTTGGAATGTTTGCTTGCAGCCGTCGGATTTCGGTTTGGGCAGGATGCTTCGTCGCGTGCGGGCTGCTGCTGGCAGCCGCTCAAGGAAGGGCCGACGACGCCGCTTCCGGCAGCAACACAAACGCGGCCAATCCGTCGGCAAAGCCGTCGAACAATTCCGACGCAAAGACCGCCAAGACAGCCGACAAGCCGGGCGCCACGGTTGCCGCCGCGCCCAAGGCCGACGTGAAATACGAATCGAGCGGCGACTCGGGCGATTCGGGCGACTCGGGCTCCGACGACGGCAAGCCGAAGCATCGAGCGTTTGCCACGGTCATCAAGAACTTCAAACACATTCCCGGCCTGATCCCGCTGTATGAAAAAGAGGGCGACCTGCTGGCCGAGATCAGCCCGAATCATTTGAACAAGGATTTTATCGTCGTGATGTCGATCGCCCGCGGCATCGGCGAAGGGACGCTGCTCGGCGGCATGACGTGGGGCGAATCGCTGTGGCAGATCCGCAAGGTCGACGACCAGATTCAGATCGTCGAACGCAACGTCCGATTCACGGCCGCCAAAGGGAGCCCCGAAGCCCGCGCGGTGGACTATGCCTACACGGATAGCATTCTGTTCAGTCTGCCGATCATCGCCAACAGCCCCGGCGGCGGCTACGTCGTCAATTTCAACCAGGTGTTCATGACCGATCTGCCGGAGATTGCCCGCGCTCTGCCCGGCTACCAGTTCGCGAGCAACCGTTCGACGTGGGCCGAGACACGCGGCTATCCCGACAATGTCGAACTCGAAGTGGCCGCCACCTACGCCTCGAACGGCTCGGCGCAATTCGATTCGGTTGCCGACACCCGGGCCGCGACGGTCAACATTCACTATTCGCTGAGCCTGTTGCCGGAAGACGGCTATCGCCCCCGCTTGGCCGACGACCGGATCGGCTATTTCGTCACCGCGCTCAAGGACTATTCGCACAAGGTCGACGACGACCGATTCATCCGCTACATCAACCGCTGGGATCTGCAAAAGGCCGATCCGTCGGCCGAGCAATCGCCGCCGAAAAAGCCGATCGTGTTTTGGATCGAGAAGACGGTTCCTTACAAATTCCGCAAGCCGATCCGCGAGGGAATTTTGGAGTGGAACAAGGCCTTCGAGAAAGCCGGATTCCTGAACGCGATCGAAGTTCGCCAACAGCCCGACAACGCCGATTGGGATCCGGAAGACATCAACTACAACACGTTTCGCTGGATCACCTCGAGCGCCGGATTCGCAATGGGTCCGTCGCGGGCCAATCCGATCACGGGGCAGATTTTGAATGCGTCGGTGATTTTCGATGCCGATTTCCTGCAATCGTGGCGAACCACCTACGAAGTGTTCACGCCCAAGGGCATCGCCGCGCTCACCGGCGGCCCGCTCACGCTCAAAGCCTATCAACAGCAACAAGACGTGCCCCGAGCGCTGCATGCCATCGGCGACGGCTGCGAATTGATGGACGGCGAATCGCGCGAGATGGCCTTCGGCAATGCCCTCTTGGCGACGCGAGCCGAGCCGATGTCGGAAGCTGAGCACGACCGGCTTGTCATGCAAGGGCTGAAAATGGTGGCCATGCATGAAATCGGCCACACGCTCGGCCTGCGGCATAATTTCAAGGCCAGCACGGAGTTCTCGCTCGAAGATATCAACAATCCCGACAAGGCGCGCGAGAGCGGGATGGGCGCGAGCGTGATGGATTATTATCCCGTGAATATCGTTCCGAAGGGAGTGAAGCAGGGAGATTATTACACGCCCACGATCGGCGCCTACGATATGTGGGCCATCGAATATGGCTACAAGCCGATCGACGCGAGCAGCTCCGAGGGAGAACTGTCCGACCTGAAAAAGATTGCCTCGCGCAGCGGCGAGCCGGGGCTGTCGTATTCGACCGATGAAGACACGCGCGGCATCGACCCCGATCCGCTCTCGAATCGTTTCGACCTGGGCAACGACACCGTCGCGTTTGCAAAGCAACGCGTCAAGGTGGTCAACGAAGCGTGGCCGAAACTGGTCGACAAGGTGACGAAAGAAGGCGACGGCTATCAGCATGCCCGCCAGGCGTTCGGCATTCTGCTCTCGACCGAAGGAACGGCGCTGTTCATGGCGTCGCGGTATGTCGGCGGCGTCTATGTGAACCGCAGCCACAAGGGCGACCCGAAGGCGGCCGAGCCGTTTGTCGTTGTCGAACCGAAGAAGGAGCGCGAGGCGGTCCAGCTTTTGGAAGACCAGATGTTCAGCGATGCGCCGTTCGAATTCCCGCCAAGCCTCTACAACCATCTGGCCACGAGCCGCTGGGACCATTGGGGCACCAAGATTCCGCTGCGCGACGACTACCCGGTGCACGACGTGATCGCCCTCTGGCAGGATCGTACGCTCGAACAACTGCTGTCACCGCTGACGCTCGAACGACTGTCTGATTCCGAACTGAAAGTGCCCGCCGATCAAGATGCGTTCACCACCGTGGAACTGCTCCACGGCCTGACAAGCTCGATCTTCTCGGAAACCGACAATCTGAAAGCCGGCGACTACACGAATCGCAAGCCGGCCATCAGCAGCCTGCGCCGCAATTTGCAACGGATCTATCTGAAGCGGATGGCCGAGCTGGCGCTCGGTGAATCCGGTGCTCCGGAGGATTCGCAGGTTGTCGCCAGCGCGGAGCTGAAGTCGTTGCAAGGCCGGATCGACAAGCTGCTGGCCGGCCCGATCAAGCTCGACGACTACAGCCGCGACCATTTGCAAGAAACGTCGCAACGAATTGCCAAAGTGCTCGACGCCCGGCTGCAATTGCAGAAGCCGTAAGGGCCGAAGCAACGCCGCCGTGCCTCCGTCCCGTCGCTTCCATCCTCCCGTCTCCGCGTCCCCCGCGTCTCCGCGTGAGAATTCTTTCTTCGTTGGCTCGGAGATGCCGAAAGCAACGGCGCCCAGTCGCGAACCGCTCCCGACCGCAGTACAATCGAACCCGAATTGCTTATCTCGTCCTTCGGTTTGAGGAGCCGCGATCCATGGACTATGAAGCACGCGTGGCCGAGTTGAAGCTCGAATTGCCCCCCGCCGCGAAGCCGCAGGGCGTTTATAAGCCGGTCGTCGTGGTCGGCGAATTGGTTTACGTTTCGGGCCACGGGCCGCTCCGGCCGGATAAGACATTGATCACCGGCCGAGTCGGCGCCGATCTGGATTTGGACGGCGGCCGGGCCGCGGCCCGGCAGGTCGGCCTGGCGATGCTCGCCTCGCTCCGCGAACACTTGGGCAGCCTCAACCGGATTCGCCGGCTCGTGAAAACGTTCGGCTTGGTGAACTGCACCGCCGATTTCGCCGCTCAGCCGGCTGTCATCAACGGTTTTAGCGAATTGATGGCCGACGTGTTCGGGCTCGACAAAGGCATTGGCGCCCGCAGCGCGGTCGGCGCCGTAGCATTGCCGGGAAATATTGCCGTGGAAATCGAAGCGATCTTCGAAATCAAAGCGGCGTGACAGGCAGCCTGCGTGCGGCGAAGCCGCACCCAACGTAGCAGGCACACTCCGTGTGCCGTCTGCCCCGCTTGGAGCCCAATCCACCGCGGAGCGCAGACGGCACACGGAGAGAATGTGAGTTTTTCAGATTTTGACAAGCCGCAGGCGCCGACGGTGAAAAACGACCTCGTAAAGTCGCTCGGGATCGACTCCGACGCGGTTGCATGACAAAAAGGTCGTTTCAAACAACGGACGAAATCGAAAAATCACAGCCTCGGAATGTGCCTGCTATCTAACCTGGCGAGTGGCCCTTGGTGTCAGCCTCGCTCGGGTTGGCGAGGGGTGGCGCTACTGACGAGTCGTTGCGTCGGGGCCGGGAGTGGCCGGGCTGACGAGCGATGTGTCGCGGCGAGCGACGGAGGTCGTGCCTTGGGCGAAGGGGTCGGCCGGCTTGCCGCTCACCGGCATGCGGCTGATCACTTCCCCCTCCACGAATCGCTGCGTCGTGACGGGCACCTGAACGGTCTGCGTTTGCGGAACCGTTTCATGCGTCGTCACGGGCATCTGCACCGTTTCGGTGTGCGTTTCCCACCGCACCCGCGGCACGTAGCGATAGGCGATATACGGCTGCTCGAACGGATTCCAGCGGTTCGCCCAAAACGCTTCCCAAACGTAGTCGGTCACCGGCGTTTGGTAGGTCCGCTGGACCGCCTGCATCTGGGTCTTGCATTGATCCAGATAGACGGTTTGCTGCCGGGTTTCCAGGTGCGTTTCGACCAGCGGCTGCTGCACGACTTGCCGCGTCTCGCGGTACGTAATGCCATTCTGCTCGTAATAGCGCACGTCATCGGCAAGGCAAAGGGCCGGTGTGGCAAGGACGAAGAGAACGCTCGTCAGCCACCGACGATAGCAAGCAGTCATGGTGTTTCCATCCCTGAAAAGCAGAGCCCCCGTGTGCGCACGACACTGCCGCTTTTATCGTCAGGATCGTTACGGCCGCTTTAGCGGGAGTCTTTATTTAGCCGCCGCCGGCCGCCGCGTCCAACTCGTGGAAAACTATGTCAGCGGCGGCACCGACTCCGATCAGAACCGTACCACCCTCTTGTCTACATCACGGCAAGCACGTCATGGTCAATCAGTGGGGGAACGGTGCTTGGCGTCTATCAGGCGTGAGCACCAACGGTGAAGGCTTGGCGTCCTGGCGTCCCCTTTTCGGGCACCGAAAATGCCCGGCAGGGGACGCGGCGTACTGCAAGGGCATGTTCCCGGATGCGGCTCGTTTCTTGGCCAGACATTCATCGGCACCCACGGCACCGGAACCCTCCACACCGTCACCTACACCGACGGGCACCGTGTCGCACGAATACAACCGCCAAGCCCAGCGCATTCAAACCACCGACCAGGCCGGCACGGTCCACCAATTCTCCTACGACCTGCTCGGCCGCCAAACGCTCGATTGCGTAGCGCAGCTCGGCGAAGGGCTCGACGCCGCGGTTGCTTATTCCGGCTGCAAGCCGGTTTTTTGCGCGGCCGCGCGATCGGCCAGGATCGTGGCTTGATGTTGGCTGATTCGCCCGGAAGGGATCGATGGATCGGCGTCGCGCAGCCGCAGCAACATGTCGGCTTTCGATTCGCCCGTTACCAGCCAGAGGATGCGGCGCGAACGGTTGATCATCGGATACGTCAGCGTCATGCGCCGCCTGCCTTGATAAATGCCCGTGATTGCCACGTCGGCATCCATGATCTCGAGCACCGGGTCGCCGGGCACGAGCGATGCCGTATGGCCATCCGGCCCAAGCCCCAAATGGGCCAGATCAAGCACCGGCGGCGAACCGGCGATTTTTTCCAGCGTGGCCGAATAGGCCTTTACCGCCGATTTCAGATCGTCGGCTTCGACGGGCATCGCGTGGATCTGCTCGGGCTTTAGCGGCGCATGCGATAACAGGCTTTCGCGGAGGTAGGTGAGATTTCGATCCGGATCGCCCGGCGGCGCGATGCGCTCGTCGATCTGCACGATCTGCACCGCGTCCCACGGCACCGACTCGCCGGCCAACGCCCGCAACATCTGCCACGGCGTGCTGCCGCCGCTGACGGCGAAGACGAATCGGCCCCGGGCATCGACCGACGCCCGGGCCTCTTCCGCGACAATCGCGGCCGCTTGCCTCGCGACGAGATCGGCGGTTTCAAGCACTTCGATGTTCATAGGATAAGGGGGCGAGGGGCGAGGGAAGAAATGCGAGCTCAGGCCTGGCCGTCGGGATTATGCCAGCCGCCGGCGGGGCACACGATCTTATCCACCTCCTTGGGACCCCAGGTGTTCGGCTCGTAAGGATTCACCGGCGGCGGCGATTTCAACACCGGTTCAACAATGCGCCATGCCTGTTCGACATAATCTTCGCGGGTGAACAAGTTTGGATCGCCGCGCATGGCGTCGGTCAGCAGGCGTTCGTAGGCGTCCATTTCGTCGCCGGTCGGATGATGGCTGGCGAGCAACTCGACTTGCCGTCCGACCATCTCGTCGCCGGGTTCCATCGCCATGGCGCCGACGGCGATGCTCACTTCGGGGCTGAGCCGAAAGCGAAAGTAATTGGGCGGCGGAGCGGTTTTCGAGAAAATCGGCGGCGGCTTGCGAAGCTGCACGAAAACCTCCGTACACGTTTCGGGCAAGCATTTTCCGGTTCGAATGTAGAACGGCACTCCCTGCCAGCGCCACGACCTCACTTCCAACCGCAGGGCGGCGAATGTTTCTACCGTCGAATCGGGCGATACGCCCTTCTCGTTCTTGTAGCCGACAAACTGCCCGCGCACCAGATTCACGGGCTCGAGCGGCGGGATTTCCTTGAGCACCTTCACTTTTTCATCGCGGACCGATTCGGCATCCATTCCGGCCGGCGGCTCCATCGCCAGATTGACGAGCACCTGGAACAGATGGTTCTGCACCACGTCGCGAATCGCGCCGGCCTCCTCGTAAAAGGCGCCGCGACCCTCAACGCCGAAATTCTCCGCCATCGTGATCTGCACGCTTGCAACGTGGTTGCGATTCCAAATCGGTTCGAGCAACGAATTGGCGAAGCGGAAAAAGACCAGATTCCGCACGGGCTGCTTGCCCAAATAATGGTCGATGCGAAAGATCGACGATTCGTCGAACGCGCTCAGCAGGGTTCGGTTCAGCGCTTTGGCCGATTCGAGATCGCGCCCGAACGGTTTTTCGGTAACGATTCGCGCCCCTTTGGCGCAGCCCGATTTTGCGAGTTGTTCGACGACCAAGCCAAACAAATTCGGCGGAATGGCCAGATAATGGGTAGGGCGTTGCGCATCGCCAAGCTCGCGGCGCAAAGCCTGGAAGGTGGCAATATCGTCGTAATCGCCATCGACGTAGCGCAGCAGGCCGTTCAACTTGTCGAGCGCGGCGGGATCGATGCCGCCGTGTTGCTCGAGGCTATCATGGGCCCGCTTGCGAAACTGCTCCAGATTCCAACCCGCCTTGGCGACACCGATCACCGGCACGTTCAAATGCCCGCGCAGGATCATCGCTTGCAGCGAGGGAAATATCTTCTTGTACGCCAAGTCGCCGGTCGCGCCGAAGAAAACAAGAGCATCGGAAAGCGGGGCCGTCATAGCGGAATTCCTCGGGAAATGATTCGGCAAACAGTCGATGGGCGCCGTGCCCACACTGCCTTGAGTGGGCATGTGCCATGCTCGAAGAACATGCCCACGCAAAGCCGTGGGCATGGCACCCGGCAATCGTCATTACCGTATTTGCTTGGCAAGCTCCATCCGCGACGATTTATTCTCCAACGTGTTTTTCCAAATGGCCGCCGAACGCGAAACGCATCGCCGACAGCAGCCGGTCGGCGTAATCGGCTTCGCCGCGCGAGGAAAACCGCTCGTACAAGGCCGACGTGAGCACCGGCGCGGGCACGGCTTCGTCGATTGCGGCTTTGATCGTCCAGCGGCCTTCGCCCGAGTCGGACACGCGGCCGCCGAAATTCGACAGCTTCGCGTCTTTCATCAGCGCCGCGGCGGTCAGGTCCAACAGCCACGATGAAATCACGCTTCCGCGCCGCCACACTTCGGCCACGTCGGCCAGCGGCAGATCGAACGGATAATCTTCCGGATGACGCAACGGGGTGGTCTCGGCGTCGATGTCGTGTGGTCGCTTGCCGATATTGGCGCTGCGCAGGATGGCCAAGCCTTCGGCATAGGCCGCCATGATGCCGTATTCGATTCCGTTGTGAACCATTTTCACGAAATGCCCGGCGCCGTTCGGGCCGCAGTGCAAATAGCCATGCTCGGCCGTGCCGCCCATTTTTTCGCGGCCGGGCAAACGCGGGGCCGCATCGATCGGCGGAGCGAGCGTGGCGAAGATCGGATCGAGCCGTTTTACGGCCGTGTCGTCGCCGCCGATCATTTGGCAATACCCTCGCTCCAATCCCCACACACCGCCGCTGGTGCCGACATCGACATAATGAATGCCCTTCGGCTTCAGCTCGGCCGCGCGGCGGATGTCGTCGATATAGTAGGAATTGCCGCCGTCGATCAGCGTGTCATTCGATTCGAGCAGTGGCATCAGATCGGCGATGCTTGCATCGACCACCGCCGCGGGCACCATCAGCCAAACGGCCCGCGGTTTGTTGAGTTTCTCGACGAATTCCTCGAGCGAAGCCGCGCCGGTTGCGCCTTCGCCGACCAACTGCTGCACCGCCGCCGCCGCGCGATCGTAAACGACGCATTGATGCCCGCCCCGCTGCAAACGGCGAACCATGTTGGCGCCCATCCGCCCCAAGCCGATCATTCCGAGTTGCATGGCGATTGCTCCGTAACGGGGGACAAACGGTCGTGGTGAAAACAGATTGGATTAGCCGACGCGCGAAACCGCAAGCGTGCTTCGAAACGCTAACCCGTTGCTTTGCGATTTCTGTAGCGCTGGATCAGCGTGTTCGTGGAGGTGTCGTGGTTTAGTTTCGGCTCGTCGGGCGATTGCAGTTCGGCGGCGACACGCTTCGCAAGCACCTTGCCCAGTTCGACGCCCCATTGGTCGAACGAGTCGATCTGCCAGACGGTGCCTTGCGTGAAAACGCTGTGCTCGTAGAGCGCGATCAGCTTGCCGAGCGACGCCGGGCCGAGTTGGCCCTCGAGCAGGAACACATTCGACGGCCGATTCCCTTCGAACACACGATGCGGCACCAGCCAGCCGGCCACGCCCTCGGCCCGCACTTCTTCCGCCGTCTTGCCGAACGCCAGTGCCTCGGCCTGCGCGAACACATTCGCCACGAGCAAATCGTGATGCGGCCCCAAGGAATTCAACGATTCGCAGAACGCCAGAAAATCGCACGGGATCAGCTTCGTTCCTTGATGGATCAATTGATAGAACGAATGCTGCCCATTCGTGCCGGGCTCGCCCCAAAAGATCGGGCCGGTTTGATAATCGACCGCGGCGCCCTCGAGCGTGACGTGTTTGCCGTTGCTCTCCATCGTCAACTGCTGCAGATACGCCGGGAACCGCTTGAGGTATTGCTCATACGGCAGCACGGCAACGGTTTGTGCGGCGAAGAAATCGTTGTACCAAACCGTCAGCAGCCCGAGCAGCACGGGCAAATTCTGTTCGAACGGCGCGGTGCGGAAATGCTCGTCCATCTGATGGAAGCCGTCGAGCATCGCGCGGAAGTTCTCCGGCCCGATGGCGAGCATCGTCGAGAGCCCGATCGCCGAATCCATTGAATACCGCCCGCCGACCCAATCCCAGAATTCGAACATGTTGGCCGTGTCGATGCCGAATTTCGACACTTCGGCGGCATTGGTGGAAACGGCGACGAAGTGTTTGGCCACCGCCGCGTCGTCTTTCAACGTGTCGAGGGCCCAAGCGCGGGCGGAATGGGCGTTCGTCATCGTCTCGAGCGTGGTGAACGTTTTCGAAGAGATGATGAACAGCGTTTCAGCGGCATCGAGATCGCGCGTGGCTTCGACGAAATCGGTGCCGTCGACATTCGACACGAAGCGAAATGTCATGTCGCGGCGGCTATACGCCCGCAGCGCTTCGTAGGCCATCACGGGGCCGAGATCCGATCCGCCGATGCCGATATTGACCACATTGCGGATCGGCTTGCCCGTGTGTCCGCGCCAATCGCCGCTCCGCAATCGCTCGGAGAACGCGGCCATCTTGTCGAGCACGGCGTGGACTTGCGGCACCACATTTTCGCCATCGACCATGATCGACGCACCGCGTGGCGCGCGCAGTGCGACATGCAGCACGGCCCGGCCTTCGGTGACATTGATCTTCTCGCCGCGAAACATCGCGGCGATCCGCTCGCGCAGGCCGGCTTCTTCGGCGAGTTGCGCGAGGAGCTTGATGGTTTCGTCGGTAATCCGATTCTTGGAGTAGTCGAAGTAGATACCCAAGGCTTCGATCGCGAGCCGCCGGCCGCGCTGCGGGTCTTGCGCAAATAGATCGCGCAAATGGAGCGGCTCGATCTTCTTGAAGTGCGATTGGAGCGATTTCCAGGCGGGCAGGCTGGCGAGCTTCGCACCCTGCGTGGCGACGGCTGTGGGCATGATTCGAACTCCTCCGTGTCGAAATTTATTCGCGGCGGCGATTCGTGAAACCGCAAGCGAGCAGCCGGCCGCTACGGCCAAACCGCATCGCCCGCCATTCTAATCCCTCATCCTCGCCCTCACCTTAAACAACATGACGGTCGTCGTTCCAGAGCCGCACGACGGGGTCGTCTTTTCCGTGCTCGTAGCCTACCACGCTCAATGACGCCGTGCTCAGAAACAAATAGCAGCCGGCCGAGGCTTCCAAACCGCACCACCGCGCCGCCAACACGCGCAGGAAATGACCACTGGAAAACAGCAGTGCCTCGCTGTCAAGTGCCCGAAGGCGAGCGACCACCCGGTCGGCTCGAGCGCCGACTCGGGCAACGCTTTCTCCGCCGGGGCAGCCGTCGCGAAAAAGCTTCCAATCGGGCCTCTCTTTGCGTATTTCTTCCGAAGTTCGGCCTTCGTAGTCGCCGTAGTCCCATTCGACCAGATCGGGATCGATTTCGGCGACCGGCCCGTAGCCGGCCAATTCGCAGGTCTGCGTGGCCCGTTGCAACGGGCTGACAAAAACATGCGCAAACTTCATTCCTGCGAGCCGCCGACCGAGGCTGCGTGCATTTTGCTCTCCATGGGGGGTGAGCGGGATGTCGGTCAGACCGGTGTGCTGGCCCGTAAGGCTCCAAGCCGTTTCGCCATGCCGAGCCAAAAAAACGGCGGGATGCGGTTTCATGGTCCGTCTCTGCAATGGAGTAGGCACGCTCCGTCTGCCGTCTGCGCCACGCGGCGCGCCACGCACAGCGCTGACGGCACACAGGGCAGCGCCGCCGGCACACGGAGTGTGCCTGCTACTTTTACGGCACCGGGCAGGGTTCGGCGCCCCAAATGTCGGCCGCGTATTCGCTGATGGCTCGGTCGCTCGAAAATTTTCCGCTGGATGCCACATTCAGCACTGCCGCACGCGCCCAGGCGGCAGGATCGGCATACAGTTGGCCGACGCGGTCGTGCGTTTGGGTATATGCGGTGAGGTCGGCCAGATGCATGTAGAAATCGCCGCGCGTGAGCAACACGTCGCAAATCGGGCCAAAAATTCCCGGCTCGCCGCGGCTGAATTCGTCGGACATGATCATGTCGAGCGCTTGGCGAGTTTCCGGCTCATGCTCGTAGTGCCAATGCGGATTGTACCAGCCACGGCTGGATTGCACTTGCTCGGCCGTCAGTCCGAAGAGGAAGAAATTCTCTTCGCCCGCCTCCTCGGCCATCTCGATCGTCGCGCCGTCGCGAGTGCCGACCGTCAGTGCGCCGTTGACCATGAACTTCATATTGCTCGTGCCGCTGGCTTCGTAGCCGGCGGTGGAAATCTGCTCCGACACATCCGCGGCGGGAATCAGTCGCTCGGCCAACGTGACATTGTAGTCGGGCAGGAAAAACACCTTCAGCCGGCCGGCCACGGTCGGATCGGCGTCGATCGTCGCCGCCACGTTGTTGATTAGCTTGATGATCCGCTTCGCCAGTGTGTAAGCCGGGGCCGCCTTGCCGGCGAACAGAAACGTGCGCGGGGGAGCCTCCAATCGTGGATTCTCGCGGAGCCGGTTGTAGTGAATGATGATGTGCAGCACGTTCAACAATTGCCGCTTGTATTCATGAATTCGCTTGATTTGGCAATCGAAGATCGTGTTGGGATCGATCGAATGGCCAGTGGTCGTGCGCAGCCAATTTACGAACCGGGTCTTGGCGTCGCGCTTGGCATTGCAAAACTTCGCGCAGAACACCTTATCGTCGGCCAGCGGCGCCAGTTTGCGAAGTTGCGCCAGGTCGGTGATCCAGCCGTCGCCGATCGCTTCGGTAATCAGGTTCGCAAGCGGCGGATTGGCCGTCAGAAGCCAGCGCCGCGGCGTGACGCCGTTGGTCTTGTTGCTGAACCGCGCCGGAAACATCTCGGCCAAATCTTTGACCGTTACTTTTCTCAGCAACTCGGAATGCAGGGCGGCCACGCCGTTGGTGCTATGCGTGCCGACGATCGCCAGGTTTGCCATTCGCACTTGCCGGATGGGCCGCTCTTGAATCAGGCTGATGCGCTCGACGCGGCCTTCGTCGCCGGGAAACCGCTGCCGTACGTTGTCGAGCAGCCGGCGGTTGATCTCGTAGATGATTTCCAGATGCCGCGGCAACACGGCTTCGAACAATTCAACCGGCCATTTTTCCAAGGCCTCGGGCAGCAGGGTGTGGTTGGTGTAGGCCAGCGTCCGCACCGTGAGATCCCAGGCTTCGTCCCAACCCAGGCCCACGCTGTCGAGCAAGATCCGCATCAACTCGGCCACGGCCAAGGATGGATGCGTGTCGTTGAGTTGGATCGCCACCTTTTCGGGCAATTCTTGCCATTCGTTGTTGCCGGAGCGGAATCGACGCAAGATGTCGGCCAGCGAACAGGCGACCAAAAAGTATTCCTGGGCGAATCGCAACCGCCGGCCGGCACTGGTCGAATCATCAGGATAGAGAACGCGCGTGACGTTTTCGGCCAGCACTTTATTGTGCACGGCGCCGAAAAAGTCGCCGTGATTGAATTCATCGAGATCGAAATAGGCCGGCGAACTCGCTTCCCAGAGGCGCAGTGTGTTGATGGTTTGGCCGCCATAGCCGACCACCGGCCGATCGCAGGGAATACCAATCAGCGTGGTGATGCCGTCGGCGACGAGCTGCGGAACGCCGTCGCGCATCTGCACCGCGGCATGCAACTTCACTTCCACCTTCTCCGCCGGACGGATCACTTCCCATGGGTCCGGGCGGCGCAGCCAGTTGTCGGGCCGCTCGGCTTGATAGCCGCCTTTGATGTCTTGGTGGAACATTCCGTATTCGTAGCGCAGGCCGTAGCCGATGGCGGGGATTTGCAGCGTGGCCATCGAATCGATGTAGCAAGCGGCGAGCCGGCCCAACCCGCCGTTGCCCAGTCCGGCGTCGGGCTCCATTTCCGCCAGCCGCATGATGTCGAGCCCTTCGCGCTGCATCGCGTCGCGCACGACCGGCTCGGCCATCAGGTTGGTGATGTTGTTCGTGAGCGAGCGGCCGATCAAAAATTCCATCGAAAGGTAATAGACACGCTTCGGATTTTCGCGATCGTAGGTGCGCTGCGTTTTCAGCCAGCGGCGGGAGAGCATGTCGCGAACGGCCATCGCGACCGCCTCGAAGCGATCGCGGAAGCTTGCCGCTGCGGGCTCGATCTCATGGCCGAACACGAGGTGCCGATCGTACGACGCATTCGGATTGCCGGCAAATAGGATTTCGTCGCATTCGTAGCGTTTCAGCACGGCCGCTTTGCCGTTGGCTTCTGGCCGATCGCTCGAACCGCCGCCGGTCGGTTTGCCATCCACAGGGGCAGGTTGCTTTGCCGGCGATGATTGCGCTGCCGCCTGGATTGCCGACTGCACTTCCGATCCGTCTGCCGACTGCGTGGGCGGCGCGGCGGTTTTGGCGGGCTCGGAAGTGACCGTGGGAACCTTTTTCTGGGACATTGCAAAAACTCCTCGCGGATGGCTGCACGATAGCGAGCGAACGTCTTGGGGCGGAAAACTGCCGGATTAGTCTACCATTTTCCGCCGCGATGCAAGGCTTCCTTACAGGAAGCACATATGCTGCCCAAGGAATTGGGCGAGAGAAGGAGCCAACGCCCGGAACCGCAAGCGAGCAACCAACCGAATGGGCATGGAGGCTCGCTTGCGATTTCGCGCGTGGCACGGCCGATAGGGCTGCCGTGCGGAATTATCGGCAATCCCGTTACAAGTCGGCGTTAGGCGGACCGATTGCGGCAGTTATGGAAAAGAATTACTGCGGTTGCCGGCTCCATTCCAAGAGCACTCTTCGGTCGCGCGTCGGCTGCGACGCGGCCGGCGCGGATGCCGGTGGGTTCGATGGTGGCGGCGAATCCGGTTGTGCGGCGCCGTTTGCCGAGTCGCTGCGGAAATCGGCGCTATGGCGAATCATGCCCACGCCTTCGCCGTAGACCGATTTGCTGGCGGGCACCACGGCCGCCGTTGCGTTTGTGGTCGCCAGATTCTCGCTACCGCCAGCCATCGCCACCGAACCGTTGCGGATCGGAGCCGGCGGCGGGGTCATGGCGCTGCGGTCCGCGACCGGCGACCATTGAGCCCCAGCGCCGCCATTTATAGCTGAGGGCGGGGCGGGCGAGCGATCGGCGCTCTGAGCGCGAACGATCATGTTGCCTGCCGGGCCAGCCTTGGAAGCAGAGGCCAACGTGCCGCGGCCTAAATCAGGCGGTTGGCTGGGGCTGCCTTGCTTGACCCAATCGAGCCATGAATCTTGCAGCACCGCCAAGTTTTTGAAGCCGTAGTGGCGATACGTCGTGGCCGACCAATTTCCGCTTTCCATCCCATCGCCGACATAAGCCAAAAACGCCCGCCGCCCCTTCTGATCGATGAGGAATCGGGCCAGCGAATAGCCTTGGGCATACAGCGGCAAAATGTCTTGCGGATAGTCGGTCATGGCGAACATCTGGCTGAACGCGATGCCACGGCCCGTGTGCAGAAATTGAATCAACATGCGATCTTGTTTCGATCGCTCGCTGATGTCTTCGACCGTCGTGCAAGCGCCTTCATCGGCCCAGCGCGGCAATGGGCGGCGGAAGTGGCTGGCGAAGATCGTGTGGGTCACTTCGTGCGGCAACACGGAATCGATCAACCGTTCGTGCGTTCCTTGGATTTCCATGTGCCAGCCGAACACTTCGTTGTGGTCGAACGTGAAGCTGGTTGCTCCGCCCGCTCCGAGTTGCGGAGCGACTTGGGCATGGATCGGGCAAGGCTGGGCCCAATTCGGCAGGGCCTCGCCGAGCCATTCGATCGCCAGATCGTGGCGATAGTGCTCGGCCATGCGGCCGATTTCCTCGGCCAGCTCCGGGGTGGGCGCGCTGACGACGAAATTTTGCGTACGATACGAGGCACCCGCTGAAATGAAAATCAGCGTGGTGAAGGTGGCCGCGAGAAGCGCAGCCGCAGGCTTACGAGCATCCATGCTCCACTCTCTTTCCGTAGAGGTTCGAATCCTCGGCCGGAATCCCTCCGGACCGAATCGCACTGAACCAAATCAAGCTGAACCGAAGTTCAGGGGGCGGTTCAGCAAATCGCGCGCCCCGACACACGGGCAGCGCGATCGCATCGACAGGCCGCGTTGCAACCCTTACGAATCCGATGGTTTGCGAACGAACACACACAGGGGCGGGAAAATCAAGGCCGTGGGACGGCCATGGGGCAGGGGTGTAACTCGTGCAAATCTTACCGATAGCAGCCGGGCGCCGCTAGACCGTTTTTTCAATTCCGCGCCCCATGCGACGACGTGCGAAACCGCAAGCAAGCTTCTCCGTGGCAATCGAAGCTCGCTTGTGGTTTCGCGCGTCACCAACCCGTTCGATCGCAGCTTTCACCGTAACCGCGTTTCGCGCGGCGGTCAACGACCGATTCGAGGGGGAATCGAGCATCGGGAATGTGCTCTCCGCAGGCCATCAGGAACGTCATCCCCGCGAATTGACAATGCATTGCCCCACCGTCAACAATAGGCGCCAGAGAATAAGACGAAGTCTGTTATTGGCCCGCTTCCGATATGCGTCCGGGCTGGTCGGTTGTCCCTATTCTTGGAATTCCTGTTATGCATGCGCTCGACAAGATTTTCCGTTGTTCTGGCATTTTCCTCTCGCTTGGATTTGGCCTTGCGATTCGCGCTGCCGAGCCGACTGCGGCGGCGCCAACCGTCGCGGCGCCAACTGCGGCCGCGCCAATTGCGGCGGCGCCAACCGCGGCCGCGGCGCCAGACCCGCAGTTGCCGTATCAGGCCGAGCGGTCGAACCCCGTGACCTACGACGTCGATTTTTCCGCCGTGGTGATGGCTCCCGGCAAGGCGGAGGTGTTGAAAGTTTGGCTGCCGATGCCGCCGTCGAACGTTGCGCAGGAGGTTACGGAAGGAGATTTGACGACGTTTCCGATGGATGTGAAGCCAACCATCGCCACGGAGCCGCTCTTCGGCAATCGATTTGCCTGTTTCGAATTCCCGTCGCCCCAAGGCGGACAGATTATCCGGCATCGATTCAAGGTCAAGGTTTGGGAATTGCATTGGAACCTTGACCCAAGCAAAATCTTGGCCGTGAAAGAATGGCCCAAATCCTTCGACAAATATCGGCGCGGCGAAAGCCAGGCCGTCGTGGTCGATGACCGGTTCGAGCGGCTGTTGAATCAAATCGTTCCCCAGCGGACCAATCCCCTGCGCGATATGGCGACGGTGATGCGCTGGGTGAACAAAAACTTCGTTTACGACCATGGCGATGCATCCTTGCAGGCCAGCTCGGTCCATGCGATCGAAGATTACCGCGGGCATTGCAGCGATTATCACGGCTTTTGCGCGGCGATGGGGCGGGTGATGGGGTATCCGACGCGCGTCACGTATGGCATCAACCCCTTCCCGAAAAATTCTCCTTCGCACTGCAAATTGGAAGTGTTCTTGCGACCATATGGCTGGGTGAGCTTCGACGTGTCGGAAACTCAGAACATGCTCGCCGCCATTCAGAAGGACACGGAACTGGATCAAGCGCAAAAAGCGGCCCTTTCGCAAGCGGCCCAAGATCGCTTGGTACACGGCTTCCGCGACAATACCTGGTATATGCAGACGGTCGGCACCGACTACGACCTCGCGCCGGCGGCCAGCAAGCGAGTGCCCGTCGTGCGGACGATTTACGCCGAGGTCGACGGCGTGCCGCTACCCGATGGAGATCCAGTGACCGGCAAGAAACGCGAGTTCGCGTGGCTGACCGTGCAAAAATTCACGGCCGACAAGGCGGTTTCGTATCCCTTCAAAGACTTTTCCAGCCTGAAGGCTGCGGCTGCCGGCAAGTCAAGAGATGCGGGGCCGAAATAACGAACCGCGATCGAACGTCGATCTTCGTGCGGCAAGGAGGCGCGCTTGCGGTTTCGCGCGATCGCAATTGGCCGGCTAACGCCCGTTGATTCCGCCGGGCGTGTAGCCCGACACCAGCCAGCGGCCGTTTTCGAGCTGCATGGTCACTTGGGCGCGCTGCAGGATATTCGCGAAGGGAAAATTGCCGGCGCGATCGGCCCCGCTCACTCGGACAAAGAAATCGACCGTCGCCGAAGGCGGATGGTTGAATCGATTGACTTGGATCTTCAAATTGGTGAGATGAACTTCGTCGAGCTTGAAGGTCGATGAAATGCTCTTGGCTTGCCGCACCAGGTCGGGCGCGGTCGGCGAAATGTATTGGAGCACTCCCGGCAAATTGTTCCGCTCCATTTCGGCCGCCGCTTGGTAAAGCGACGCGCGAATTTGTTTCGTGTCGGTGATCGTGTGCTTTTCGTGCCAGACGATGCCGCCGACCAGCAATGCCAAGCCGGCCATCGCATACAGCAGCCACAGCCGGCCCGACTTTACCAGCGCGAAAATCAAAATGACTTCGACGATGCAGCCCCACACGAGCACCGGTGTCGAATCTTCGACCCACCAACTCATGGGTTGCCCCTTGCCGCGGCCCGGCGGCGCAAATAGCTCACCTGCAGCGCGATGCACGACACGACCATCGCAATGCCCGTCAGCACGCGGAGCGGCCCGAGCGGAATCAGCATTTCGTGCGTCGACGGTTGCGGGCCGACGCTGATCGGGGATCGGTCTGGCTTGTCGCCGGCTAGCGGCGTGTCGCGGGTCGGTTTGCCGGTTTGAGATGCAGTTGCCGAAGGATTCGACAGCGTCGCCCCCCCCGGCCGCTCGAGCGTTCGGGTGCCGTAGCGATATTCGTCTTCGATATGCGTCTGCCGATGCTGATATTTGCCGCTCATGAGTAGCAGGGCCACGAAGCCGGCGGTGCTGAACAAATACGCCCAGAACCAGGGGGAATCGGTGAGCCGCGGCGATTGTGGCGGTGTGGTCGGTGCTGGGGAAGACATGAAGCGAGGCAAATGCCCGGTTGTGTGCCACTGGCAAGCGCAGTCTGCCAGTGCCGGCGCGACGTTTGGGTCAAAACAGTTGAATTCGACGGACTACGCTGCGCGGCGGATTCAACGAACAACGCTCTGTTGCATTTTCCGCCTTGCGCGGCGCTCGCACTGGCAGACTGCGCTTGCCAGTGGCATACGGCACACGGCACACGGCACACGGCTGACGGCGGCACTGCGGCTAGCGGCGTTTGAACAGCGGGCCGCCGTAGATCGCGCCCCCGGCCAGATCTTCTTCGATCCGCAACAGTTGATTGTACTTCGCCATGCGGTCGGTTCGCGAGGCCGAGCCGGTTTTTATTTGTCCCGTGCCGAGCGCCACTGCCAGATCGGCGATGGTCGAATCTTCGGTCTCGCCGCTGCGGTGGCTCATCACGTTCGTGTAGCCATTGCGGGCAGCGAGCTGCACGGCTTCGATCGTTTCGGTGAGGGTGCCGATCTGATTCACTTTGATGAGAATGCTGTTGGCAATTCCCTCGTCGATGCCGCGCTGCAATCGCTTCGTGTTGGTGACGAAAATATCGTCGCCGACCAATTGAATCCGATTGCCTAGCCGCTGAGTGAGCATTTTCCAGCCTTCCCAATCGTCTTCGCCGCAGCCGTCTTCGATGGAGCAGATCGGATATTTTTCGACCCAAGAAGCGAAGATTTCCACCAGGGCGGCGGAATTGATGTCGCGGCCGTCGAACGAATAGACCTTCTTAGTGGCGTCGTAAAATTCGGTGGCGGCCGGATCGAGAGCGATCGCGACCTGCTGGCCCGGCTTGTAACCGGCTTGTTGAATGGCCTCGACGATCAGATCGAGCGCTTCGGCATTGCTCTTCAGGTCGGGAGCAAAACCCCCTTCATCGCCGACCGACGTATTCAGATTCTTGCCCTTGAGCACTTTTTTGAGCTGATGAAACGTCTCGACGCCGGCCCGCAGCGCCTCGTGGAACGACTCGAAACCGAGCGGCACGAGCATGAATTCTTGCACGTCGACCGCGTTGTCCGCGTGCGCGCCGCCGTTGATCACGTTCATCAGCGGCACCGGCAATAGCCGGGCCCCCGGCCCGCCCAGATAGCGATAAAGCGGCAGGTCGCAATGCTCCGCGGCTGCCCGGGCCGCGGCCAGCGAAACGCCCAAAATCGCATTCGCGCCGAGTTTCTTCTTGTTCTCCGTGCCATCGAGTTCGATCATCCGGTGGTCGAGCCCGGCCTGATCGAGCGCATCCATGCCGCTCAGTTCGGCCGACAATAGATCGTTGACATTCGCGACCGCCTTCGTCACGCCGCGGCCGAGAAAATGCTTCGAATCGCCGTCGCGGAGTTCCCAGGCTTCGTGCACGCCGGTGCTGGCCCCGCTGGGAACGGCGGCGCGGCCGAAGGAGCCGTCGACAAGGGTGACATCGACCTCGACGGTCGGATTGCCGCGGCTATCAAAAATCTGTCGTGCTTGAATGTCGACGATCGAACTCATGGCGAATCCTTGCAGCGGTTGAGGGGCCTTCTGGACGGTTCAAACATCGCCGCCATTGTGCACATTTGCCGCAGCGTTGCCAAGTCGCCCGTCATCCAGGCGACGTGCGGCTCTCTCCGGCGTCGCACATTGCGTTATAATCGAATGGTCTAATCGAGTCGATCAATCCTCCCGCCATATCCTGTCGAGGCCACGATGGCTTGTTGCCGTGATATTCGCCCGTATCGCCGATTCTGGTTCGTCGCGCTGCTTTTCGCCTGGCTTTTGCCGCAGGCGGTGCGGGCCGCGGCGGCGCCGGTTTATGTCGTTCTGTGGTTCGACACGGAAGATTATTTGTTGCCGGCTTCGGACGATTCCGCGCTGCACATCGCCACGTTTCTGACGCACGAACACATTCGCGGCACGTTCAAAGTCGTCGGCGAAAAGGCTCGAACGCTCGAGCGCCGCGGGCGGACCGACGTGATCGAAGCACTCAAAAAGCACGAGATCGGCTACCACTCGAATTTCCATAGCGTCGAACCGACGCCGGCCCTCTATCTCGACGTGCTCGGTTGGGACGACGGCGTCGCCGAGTTCGACCGTCGCGAACGGCCCGGCTTCGACGATGTGCGGCGAATCTTCGGCATGGCCCCCACGTGCTACGGCCAACCTGGCAGTTCCTGGGCGCCGCAAACGCTCGGCGCGATGAAGCAATGGGGCATGAAGGTTTACCTCGACGCCGGCCGGCACGTCGGACTCGACGGCAAGCCGTTCTACTATTGCGGGCTGCTGAATATCTATCAAATCACCGACATGCCGCGCACCGGGCTGAAAGCGCCGGGCGAATTGGCAGAGGCCGAGGGCAAATTCGCCGCCGCGCGGAAGCGGCTGCAAAGCGAAGGGGGCGGCCTCATCAGCATCATCTATCATCCGTGCGAATTCATGCACCAGCAATTTTGGGACGGGGTGAACTTTCGCAACGGCGCGAATCCGCCCCGGACGAATTGGAAAATCCCGCCCCAAAAAACGCCGGAGGAAACCCGCGTCGCCTTTGATCTGTGGGAAAACTATATCCGCTTCATGCGGCATTTCGACGACGTGCACTTCATCACCGCCAGCGACGCGGCGCGATTGTATGCCGACCGGGCCAATGAGCGTTCCTGGACCGCAGCCGAGGTGAAGACCATTGCCGAGGCCGTCGGCGATGAACCGGGCTTTCAGCAGCGCGATGGCTATGCGCTATCCGCCGCGGAGGTGATGGCGATTCTTAGCCGCTTCGTGGCGGAACGCACCGCCGGCCACGCCGAAAACGCCATCCCGTATCCAGGCAGTCCTTATGGGCCGAGCAGCGCGGAAGTGTCGCTCGATGCGCCGCTGTCGATCGACGCCGACCAATTCTTGCGCACGACCGCGGACCTGTCCGATTCGATCCATGTGCACGGGCGGATTCCGCCGGCCGTGTGGCTGGGGAGCAAAGCCATTCCGCCGGAAGCATTTTTGCGGTCGCTGGCGCTTGTGGCCAAAGACATGGCCGATGGAAAGTCGGCCCCGGCATCGATCGAAATCAAGCCGGCGCGATTGGCGGCTGCCAAATATGTCGCTTCCGACGAGCCGGGGTTGTGGAAATGGGTAATTTTTCCGCCCGGCTTCCACGCTCCGCATTTGATGGAGCTTGCCCGCCGTGAAGCCTGGACCTTGAAACCGGCGATTCGCAACGACGCCGCTACGAAATGAGCTCGACGAAATAAGCTCGCGAGGCACTGCCTCAGCGGCACCATTGCCGTAGAAACGCAACGGATGCCAAAAAAAGAGAGCTGACCGCGGCAAGGCAGGTCAGCCCTCAAAAAAATCGAATCGAATTCTCGAACTTGTCGTTCCCGCCACGATCAGGCCAATGCCCGAGCTAGCAAAATCATGCCTCTACCAAGCGACGAACTACGTCACTACTTGGCCGAGTGATGATGATGATGACGGTGGTGGTGTCGGGCCTGCGATTCGCTGACAAAGCCGAGCGAAACGATTGCCAAGACGCACATGCCGATTAAGATCCTCTTCATCAAAACACCTCCCTGAAAATTGGCAGGAATTGTCGTGCCTCGACAACCGAGGCACGGGCAAGGTTGGTTAGTCTACAGGGCATCAAACTCTTGGCAAGGGGAAAAATCTTCGTAAAGACCGCAAACTGACGCACTCCGAGCCCCCTTGCCTGCTAGATTTCGAGTCGGCTGATTTGGCCCGCGATCCGGACGCCGTAAACCCTATGGAGCTCGGGAATTATCGCGCAGCCAGCCGCACTCCGCGATTCTCATCGCGTTGGCCGCGTTCGATCGCAATTCTATTCGCGCCGCGTTTCCGTCGGCCGGAGGGCAACGTCAATCCGTTCGGCAATCGCTCGAGTGGGCGCGTGATTGGGGTCGAGCGCAAGGGCCTGGAAAACCGTGGCTGCCGCGTCTCGTGGGCGGCCGCCCAAAAGCTGCGATTCGGCCAGGCGGTCGTGCAACTCGAGCGATTGCGGATCGCGGCTGAGCGCGATGCCATAAACATCGGCCGCGTCGTCGAATCGGCGGAGCGCTGCAAACGCGAGCCCTTCCAACACGAGAATCTGCTGCGGTTCCTCGCCGGGGGTGTAGCAATCTCGGAGCGTTTCCAATGTGCCGAGAGCCCGGTCGGCGCGGCCTTGTTGGCGATACAATTCGGCCAGTAAGAGCAACGTTCGCTTGTCGTCGTGCTGATATTCCATCGCACGGTTCAGGTCGGCGAGCGATTCTTCGATCAATCGCTGGGATCGTGGATCGGGCGCGGCAAACGCGAGCGATTGAATCTGGGCCACCTGCCCGCGCAGCGTCCAGGCATTGCTCAGCCGCGGGTTGACGGCGATCGCTTGCTCGGCAAACTTTCCGGCGTCGTCGGTGCGGCCCAGTTCGAGCGACATTTCGCCGGCACGCACGAAAAGCTGCGGGTCGTCGCCATTCAGCCGAATTGCTTCCAGCATTTGCGTGAGCGCATCGGTTTTGTCGCCGCGATGCCATAAGGCCTCGGCATAATGCCGATGCGGCTCGGGGTCGGTCGGGCAAGCTTTAATTGCGGCGGCGAGGTCGTCCTCTCCTTTCTTCCAATTGCCCTGCTCAAGCAAGCTGATGCCGCTTTGCGAAAGCTGCCGGCTGGTGGCCTCCTGTTTCGAAACCGCCGGTTGGCTGCCGAACAAATGGCATCCGCAACAAGCCGCTACGACGACGCAACTCCAACAACCGATCGCGCTGGCCGCCAAATGGCCATGCTTGTCGCGACGAGAAGAATTGCGGACCGTCATTGACCGGCCTATCTGGCGCGCGGAAACTCGCGGAGCGTGCCAAAGAATTTTGGCAGAAGCGGGGCGTGGCAATCGGCGTCGGTTGCGCAAAATTGGCGGCGGATCGTAGCACAACCCTTACCACCCATAAATGGCAATTCTCGTTAGATCGAGCCGCGGTCGGTTACTTGCGGCTGGATCGCTTGAAAGCCCGGTTGCCCGGCAGGCAATGCCACGGCGATCGGCTCGTTTGGCGATCGCTCGCCGCTGGGCGCCGGTTGCGGGTTCTTGGAATAGCCGAGCCCGCGCAACACCTCAAGCACTTCGCTGCAGGTCGGAAACATCCGTCCGCTGGTGCGTTTGTAGGTTTCCAAAGCTTGCATGAATTGGAGTTCGTCGTCGGTGTATTCGCGTTCGCAGGTGGTGGGATCGATTTGCCGACGGCGGCTGACTTTGGTTCGTCGCTCGAGTTGACGGCGTTCGACGGGGACGGGAACGCTTTTCTGCCGGCGGTCGTCGCTACGACGGTCACTCGATTTTGGACCACGGCGATCGGCGATGGCCTTGTTTCCCGTCTTCGCGTCTTTCCCCACGGCATTACCCCTTTTGTCTGTACGAGTTGTGTCGCCAGGTATTTGGTTTTCGCTCCTGCGTGCTTGAACAACATCGGACAGTGCCAGTGTCAAAATAAACTCACTCGGTAAAATGGATGATTTTATCGGGACGGGGGGATTAAACGCTCAGTAGCGATGGGGTAATATTTCCGGTTGCGCGGCGGGACCGGCGGCGATTCCGGCGGCTCCCAACCAGAGCGGTGTGAGAAAGGCCACGCGCGAAACCGCGAGCGAGCTGCAATTCGCGCCCGGCCCGGAGGCTCGCCTGGTGGGTTCGCGCGGAACCCGGCGGAATAAACGGCGCTTGCGGAAAGATCGCTACGACGACCGAGCCGGAGCTTCGCTTCCCGGCAGCGTGCGCCGCAAGGCATGCAACGCGGCCGACATCGAACGCGTTACCGGTTTCAGACCGTCGGACATCTGCTCCATCAGAATTCGCTGCTGCGGGCCAATGAGCCCTGCAAACGATTGGTCTGCGGCGGCAGCGTGCATGCCAGGCATATGGATTGCCAAGGCTCCCGGTTTCGGTCCGGGCATCGCGGCGGCGATCGCCGAGCTATTCGTCTCGGCCGGCTTCGGCGGGGCGAGCCTTGCCGCTTGCCGCGATCGCGACCAATGCACAGTGCCAATGCTCACCAACAGCGATGCCGCAGTCGCCACGGCAATCCACGTAGCGGTGTGCAGAAGGCTGCGTTGCGCAGGGCGCCCGGATCCCCCTCCAAACGGCTGCAAGGTGGGTGTGGAAGCCGGAACCGCAGGGCTGCCGTTCGCTTGCGGTTTCGCGCGTGGCTCACTCCGCGGATCGCTCCATGCTTTCCCTCGCTCCTTCACCACCTCCGCCAGCACGCGCGTGCCGAGTTTCTCGCACTCGCTCGGCCAGGCAAGCAGTTGCATCGCCTCCAGAAGACCCTGATGATCGGCCAACGACCGGGCGCACGACGGGCAATGCTCTGCGTGCGCGATCAGCGCAGCATCGCTTTCGGGTGGCAATCGATCGTCCAGCACTTCGTCGAGCCGACGTTCAAACACATCGCAGTTCATCGCGCACCTCCGCCAAGACGCCGCGCTGGGACAATCGCTGAATCACTTCACGCCGAGCACGGTGAACCCATGTTTTCACCGTTCCCAAGGGCCGCTCCAATTTCTCCGCAATCGACGCGTAGCTCATTTGCTGTTGGTGAAAAAGCATGAACGCCATGCGATATTCGGCTCGCACGTCTTCAAGCGCCAGCAACAGTTCTTCCGCCAGCCGCCGGGCCGGCTCGTCGTCTCCCGCAGTGTCCGGCAAGACGTCCACCAAGGGCGTCGTCGGCGGCCGGGCAGTGCGTCGAGCCAACAGCGTTCGGCAACGGTTGCCGGCAATGGTGAGCAACCATGGCAAGAACGGCCGCGCGCGGTCCCAATGCCCCAAGCTCCGCAGTGCCCGGATCAGCGATTCTTGCGTGAGGTCTTCCGCATCCTGCCGATGCCGCACCATTTTCAGACAGAGCCCGAACACCGGGCCTTGATAGCGCTCGACCCATTCGAGAATCGCGCCCGGCTCCCCGGCGATGCATCGATCGACCAAAACGCAGAATTCGTCTTGCACCGCTAATACCTCGCGTCGAACGCACGGCCGGGCAATGGACAATACCCCACTAATTCGCCGCAGGTTTCACGATCTTTCGCTTAAGCGGCAATTCTAGACCGGCGAGCGCGGTGCCGGCAATCGGGCGACAGCCTTTGTCAACCACTTTCCAAGCCGATTCTGGGCGCCACTGGCAAGCGCAGTCTGCCAGTGCAGAACTTCCGCGTGGCGCCGCCACTGGCAGACTGCGCTTGCCAGTGCCCCGCCCGCCAGCGTCATGCGCCAAGAAGGCTTGAGAGACGCGGACGAACCCATTCACGGCAGCCGGCCGAGGAAATCGTCGAGGGCTTGCAAGAACGCCGGCATTCGCGGATCGTTGTGATCGCCGCCGGGAACGACCACAAACTGCTTCGGTTCATTCGCGGCTGCGAATAGCTTCTTGCCGCTCACGAAGGGCACAATCTGATCGCGGTCGCCGTGCACCTGAAGGAGCGGACCATGATAGTTCGGAATCTTGGCGGCCGAATTCAACTGGGCCCGCATGAGCAGCCGCACCGGCAGCCAGGGAAAGTGGGCCGCGGCCACATCCGGCAGCGAGCTGAATGTGTTTTCCAGAACCAACCCGCGGGCACCATCGGCCGCTGCCAGATCGACGGCAACTCCGCCTCCCAACGATTCGCCCATCATGACGATCCGCCCTTCCGCGATGCCGGCCCGCTCGGCCAGCCATTTTCGCGCGGCGCGAGCGTCGGCCAGGATGCCTTGCTCGGTGGGCACGCCTTCGCTCCGGCCGTATCCACGATAATCGTAGGCCAGCAGGCTGGAATGCATCCGGTCGTGCAGCGTCCGAAACACGCCGGCCCGGTCGGCGATGCTGCCGCCATTACCGTGCGAAAAGAGAATCACGGCCCGAGGTTGATCGCAGGGCACATACCATCCGTGCAGCCGCGTGCCGTCGGCGGCAGCGAACCAAGCGTCTTCGAAGGCCAAGCCCTGCGGCCGCCAATTGCCGCTCGGATACCGCGACGGATGGAAGAGCAGCGCGTTTTCAGAAAATACCATCAATGCGACGACGCCAAGATAAACGCAGACCGCCAATCGAATGAGCCGATACCAAAACGGCCGCCGGCGTCGCTGCCTCGGAAGCGGCGAAGCTGCCTTCGCATTGATTTGCATCATGGCAAACTATCGAACCGCGAATCTCCGATGGCAAACGTTCCGCACCACGCCGCACGGATCGTCGTTCTGCGTTCGACCGATTTGTTGCCGGTCGCCATCAGGCTTTCGTTATTCCGCATTCCCGAGTTGATCGAGCAATATCCCCTCGTCCAGCAACAGGATCGGGATCTGATCGACGATCGGATAAACAACCGAGCGATCTTCACGGACCAATCCGCCATCGACCGATCGGCGAACCGTATTCCCGGCGCGATTCTTGAGCCGCCCATCGGCGATCGCCCGATTCATCTCGTCCACGAGCGGCTCATCGGCGAGCGTAAGGGCCGATCGATCCTCCGGACAGCGAACCATCGACAAGAAATCGCGGCTAAGCATTGAATTAGGGTGAGGGGTTAGGGTGAGGGGTTAGCGACGCGCGAAACCGCAAGCGAGGTTCGGGCTTAAATGGAGTGGTGGGGTTCGCATGCGGTTTCGCGCGTTAGCACTGGATTGATTATAACCGCTCTTCCCCTAACCCGATCCCTTCACCCTCACCCTACTCACTCTTCGTCTTCCGGATGCAGGACGGCCTTCTCCATGATCTCTTTCACGGTGTGGCCGGGAACGACGTCGTAGTGGCTAAATTCCATCGTGAAGCTGCCAAGGCCGCCGGTGAGACTCGAAAGGCTGCGAGCGTAGGTCGTCACTTCCGCCAGCGGCACCTGCGCGCTGACGGTCTGCAGGTCGCCGCCGGCAGATTCCAAGCCAAGCACCCGGCCGCGGCGAGTCGACATATCGGCGTTGATGTCGCCCAGCTTGTCGCTTGGCACGGTGACATGCAGGGTTACGATCGGCTCCAGCAGCCCCGGCCGCGCTTCTTGAAACACATTGCGAAATGCCATCGAGCCGGCCGTTTTGAATGCCGCTTCGGAGCTATCGACATCGTGATACTTTCCGAAGTGCACCTCGACGCCGACATTCTGCACCTGGTATCCGGCGATCACGCCGCGTTCGATCCGTTCCTTGAAGCCTTTTTCCACTGCCGGTAGAAAGTTGTTCGGAATCGTGCCGCCGACGATCGAATCGACCCACAGAAAATTGCTTTTCGGATCGTGGTGATAGGTCCGCATCGAGGGGAAGCGATGTTTGGTGGCGAACTCCTCGGGCTTGGTTCCGGCCGGGAAGGGGAACATGCGGATATGCACTTCGCCGAATTGGCCGCGGCCGCCGGTCTGCTTTTTGTGGCGATAGCTGCCTTCGGCGGGAGCTTGGATCGTTTCGCGATAGGGGATTTTCGGCTCCTTGGTTTCGATTTCCACCTTATCGCGCCGCTTGAGCCGTTCGCGGATCACCATGAGATGCAATTCGCTCATGCCCGTCATGACCAATTCCTTGGTTTGCGAATCGCGTTCGATGTGGAAGGTCGGATCTTCTTCGACGATCTTGTGCAGCGCGCCGGAAAGCTTGGCTTCGTCGCCGCGGCTTTTGGGCGTCGCCGCCAGGCCGACCATCGGTCTGGGAAACGTAAATGGCGACATTTCGAATGGGCCGAGCGTGGTGCCGGTATGCAATTCTTCGGTCTTCGCCAGCGCGACGATATAGCCCGGCCCCGCCACGTCGATGGCGTGCGTTTCGCTGCCCTGCGCTTCCAAGAGCGGGCCGATCTTGATGTTCTTCCGCGCGCCCGAGGCATGCACGACGTCGTCCTTCTTGAGCGTCCCGCTGTAGACGCGTAGATAGCTCACCTTTTGCACGAATGGATCGATGCGTGTCTTGAACACCTGGGCGCAGATCGGCGCCGCGGGGTCGGGCTTGAGCGCCACTTCTTCGCCCGCCTCGTTCTTCGCTTTGCGCACCACTTTGTCGGGCGGCAACGAGCAAAGCACGAGCGCGTCGAGCAATTCCTTCACGCCGAGCCCCGGCTTCGCAGCAACGCACACGATCGGAATCAAACTACCCTGCGCGATTGCTTCGACCGTAAGCCGGGCGATTTCTTCGTCGGTCGGCAACGCCCCTTCGAAATATCGACTTGTCACTTCCTCATCGACTTCGATAATCGTCTCGATCAGCGACTGATTGATCTCGGCCGGATCGATGACCGCCCCGGCAGTGTTGCCGCCGAGCTTGAGCGAGCTTGCGACGCCTTTGAAATCGTGCCCCGAGCCGATCGGCACATTCAGCGGAATGCACGCATGGCCGAACATCGACTGAATCGATTTCAGCAACGCGGGGAAATCGACGTTCTCGGCATCCATCCGCGCGACGATAATAATCCGCCCGCAGCCGGCCTTGCCGGCCTCTTGAAATACGCGCCGCGTGTTCACGCCGATTCCGGAATGCGCGTTGATGACGATCGCCGCCGTTTCCACCGCGCGAAACGCCCCGATCGCCTGGCCGATGAAATCGGGGTAGCCGGGAGTGTCGATCAGATTGAACCGCTTGCCCGCATGCTCGAAATGCACCACCGCGGATTCGATCGTGTATTTATGGGCTTTTTCCACTTCGTCGAAATCGCAGACACTGGTGCCGTCGTCGACGCTGGCCGGCCGCTGGATCGCTCCGCTGGTCGCGAGCAGCGTATCGGCCAGAGTGGTCTTGCCGGCGGCGCCATGTCCGCAAAGGGCAATGTTGCGGATGTTTTCCACGTTGAACTTGGGCATAGGTGGATTCCTTTGCTAACCGATGCTGCGGGATCGCGCTGCGTTGCCAGTGGCTGCGTTGCCGACCGATGCGGCTGCGAGCGCGGCAGGGAGCGAAATTCGGTTTTCGTACAACGCTCGACCGATGATGCAACCGGCGACCGGAATCGCTGCCAAGGCGGCGACGTCGTCAACGGTCGTCACGCCGCCGGACGCCACCAGCGGCAAACGGATCGCTTCACGCATGCGGCACATGGCGGGCAAATTCGGGCCCGCAAGCATGCCGTCGGTGGCGATGTCGGTGTAGATGATCGCGGCCAGCGGTTCAGCGTCGAACTGCCGGGCAAGATCTTCGGCCGCCGCGCTGCTCGTTTCCAACCAACCGTCGGTGGCCACTTGCCCATCGCGGGCATCGATGCCGAGCACAAGCCGGCCGGGCCAACGGGCCGCGCATGCTCGCAACCAATCCGGATCGCGCAGGGCGCGGGTGCCGATCACGAGCCGGGCAAGGCCGAGCTGCAAAAGTTGCTCGATCGTGGCTTCCTCGCGAATTCCGCCCCCCAATTCGCATGGGATATCAACGGCCTCGACAATTGCGGCGATGCTTTCCAGATTCACCGGCCGGCCGGAGCGGGCGCCGTCGAGATCGACGAGATGCAAGCATTCGGCCCCTTGCTCGAGCATTCGCCGGGCGACGGCCGCGGGATCGTCGTCGAAGACCAATTCGCGGCGATAGTCGCCTTGAACGAGGCGGACACACTTGCCGCCGCGCAGGTCGATGGCCGGCCAAATCTGCATGGCAACCGCGACTCCCCCGCACGAGACACGATGAGAAGCGTGTGAAAAACTGAATATGTCACACTATCCCGACAGTTTCAAGCACCGCGCCGAAAACATGGCGGCTGCGCACAGCGAGCAGGGGAGGATTGCGGCATCGCGTTGCAGTTGTTGATATAGTAATGCACGCTGGCCGGTGAGCGAGCGCCGCGCTCGCAAGACGCGCACAACCCCTCCCCCCGGCCCCTCTCCCACAAGGGGCGAGGGGAGAAGGGGGCACGGCCGACGTAGCGATCCCGGCGACCTTTCCGACAGCTCCCGCCGACCTTCCCCCACAGCTCCCGCCGACCTTTCCCACGCCGCCTGCCCAGGAGATGCATTCATGCGACGCTATGCCCGTGCTCGTTTTGCCCAGGCCCGATCGATTCGACAGAAGCTGTCGTGCGCTTTGGTTGCGGGAATTTGGTTTTTCGCGATTGTCGCAGCACCCGCTCGCGGCGACGGGGCTCGCGACAACGTGCCGGGCAAAGTTCGCCCGATTCCGCCAGCCGGCGTGAAAATTCCGGCCGCCGATCGGGAACAACTGCACAACGGATTGAAGGCACTCGATGGGCTGATCGAGAAGCTGGAGGCAAAAGCCGATGAACGCACGAAGAAATTGCTCCCCGATGTGCAGATCTTCGCCAAAGCGGTTCGCTGGGCGCTTGACTACAACGAATTTCAAGATGTCAAGGATGTGCCCAAAGCCTACGCCGCCCTGAAGGAAGGACGCGAGCGGGCCGAGCAACTGTTGGTAGGGAATGCGCCCTGGGATCATGCCACAGGTTTAGTCGTCCGCGGCTATGTTTCCAAGATCGACGGCTCCGTGCAGCCCTATGGCTTGGTCGTTCCCGACACGTTCGACCCGAAGGCCGCGCACATTCATCCGCTGGATATCTGGTTCCACGGCCGAAACGAAGCGCTCACGGAATTGAACTTCATCGCCGAGCGCAACCATTCCCGCGGCCAATTCACGCCGCCCGGCACGATCGTGCTGCACCCCTACGGTCGGTATTGCACGGCTTTCAAATTCGCCGGCGAGACCGACGTGTTCGAAGCGCTCAAGTCAGTCGACGAGCGCTATCCAATCGACCGGGATCGAATCGCGGTGCGCGGGTTTTCAATGGGGGGCGCGGCCACTTGGCATTTCGCCGTTCACTATCCGGGCGACTGGGCGGCCGCGAATCCCGGCGCCGGCTTCGCCGAAACGCCCGAGTTCCTCCGCATCTTCCAGAACGAAATCCTCACGCCGACCGATTACGAGAAGAAACTGTTGCACCTTTACGATTGCACGGATTGGGCCGGCAATTTGTTCAACTGCCCCACGGTGGCCTACAGCGGCGAGATCGACACGCAAAAACAGGCCGCCGACATCATGCAGCAGGCGATGGAGCGCGAAGGATTGAAGCTGACCTACATCATCGGCCCACAAACGAAGCATGCCTACCATCCGGAATCGGCAAAGATCGTCAGCCGGCTAATGGCCGATCTCGTGTCCAAAGGCCGCGATCGAATACCGAAGGAAATTCATTTCACGACCTACACGCTGAAGTACAACCAGTGCGATTGGATCACCATCGATGCGCTCCACGAACATTGGCAGCGCGCCGACGTGCGAGCAACGGTCAACGATCTTAACACCATCGAAATTACCACTAAGAACGTCGCCGCATTGACGCTGAGAATCCCCTCGGTCGTTGCGCCCGTGCGGATCGACATCTCGAAGCCAGGGTTGGTGAAAATCGACGGCGACGAGATTCCCTTTGGCCGTTCGGCGGCGCCGGACTGGTTCTGGACCTGCCAACTTCATCGCGACGCCCACGGCAAATGGCTGACTGGCCCCGACTCGGACACGCGGGTCGCCAAGCGGCACGATCTGCAAGGCCCGATCGACGATGCGTTTTTGGATGCGTTCGTCATCGTGCGGCCGACGGGGCACTCGCCGAATCCGAAATTCGAAAGCTGGGCGAAAAGCGAAATGGGTCGCGCGATCCACGAATGGCGGCGGCAGTTCCGCGGCGATGCACGAGTGATCGACGACACACAACTCACCGATGCCGACATTGCCGGCGCGAACCTCGTGCTTTGGGGCGATCCAACCAGCAATGCTGTGTTGCATCGCATTGCCGACAAACTGCCGATTGGCTGGTCGGAGAAAGAAGTCGTCGCCGGCGAGCGGCGATTCCCGGCGGAGAATCACGCCGTGATAATGATCTGCCCGAATCCACTGAACCCGAAGCGTTATGTCGTGCTCAACAGCGGATTCACGTATCGCGAATACGATTATTTGAACAACGCCCGGCAGATTCCCAAGCTGCCCGATTGGGCAATCGTCGATCTCGACACGCCGCCCGATTCGCAAAAGCCGGGCAAGATCGTTGCCGCCGATTTCTTCGACGAATTCTGGCGATTGAAGAAATGATTGCGGGCCCGCCCGAACGGCTCCGCGGCGCTATCCGTCGTGTGCCATGCTACCCGGCAAAGATAGCCGACGGCACACGGAGTGTGCCTGCTACGTAGTAGGCATTCTCCGAATGCCGTCGGCGGAACAAGACGCGATCCATGCCGGAATGAGTTTGCACGCCGATTGGCCGTGGCGGCCCGATTTACGTGGCAGACGGCACACGGAGTGTGCCTGCTACGTAGTAGGCATTCTCCGAATGCCGTCGGCGCAACAAGACGCGATCCAAGTCGAAAAGAGTTTGCACGCCGATTGGCCGTGGCGGCCCGATTTACGTGGCGGACGGCACACGGAGTGTGCCTGCTACGTAACGGCGGACGGCACACGGCCATCGTAACCGGGGTCCAATAGCCACATCGCCCTCGTCCCCCATTCCCATCCCTCATCCCTCGTCCCTCATCCCTCGTCCCTCGTCCCTCGTCCCCCATCCCTCGCCCCTCGCCCCTCGCCCCTCGTCCCGTGTTATAATCGGCCGGTCCACTTTCCTGCCCGCCATCCCACCTCCCAACCCGCCGCCAGGAGTTTTCGCCATGCCGTCTAAATTGATTGCCGCCGGACTGATGCTGTTCGCTTTCGCCGCTGCCGAGACC
>DATAWG010000124.1 GCA_036267355.1 Pirellulales bacterium
GCCCAGCGGGTGAAAAAAGCGTCCGCGGTGACTCGTGTACACCGCGGACGCTCCGTCCGTTCGAGAAAGCCCAGAGGCTGATCGAGTCGAGAGTTACCAGGCGTGTCTCAAAGCGGCAGAAGCCGCATGAGAGGGCCTCACGACTACGCGGCTCTCGACCCGATCAGCCTACCAGATCACGTCAAATTTTGCAGACGTCGGGGTGTGACCCCGACGTCTCGAATTCAAAATACCCCCACGGGGAGTCGAACCCCGGTTTTCGGGCTGAGAACCCGACGTCCTGGGCCACTAGACGATGGGGGCCCATTCGCCGCTGCCGCTGCCGCTGCCGCTGTCGCGACCTTTCACTCGGAGTCGATCGCTCGGCGCTGCCTCGATAATTTCCCGAACGAACGAGGAATTGTCAACCCGGGGCGTCGAGGATGGAGGGGCCGCCGAAACGCGGCGGCTTGGGCTCGGCGGAAAAACAGCATCCGTTTTTCAGCCTCCTCCCCCTGACCTCTCCCGCAAGGGGAGAGAGGGGACGCAGAGCCAGCCGGGTCGATCGTGCAGCGGCGGCTATCGCGCCGAACGGCGGTCTCTGTCCCCCTGGGCCTCGCGCTTGCTACAATGCCGGGCGAAAGGTCAGGCGGTGTCCACGACGCGAATTAAAAAGGCTGACTCACCATGAACGCTTCGGCAGGGACGAACGACTCCTTCGGTACTCGTGATCTCTTCGACACCGGCAACGGCAATGCGGCCATCTATCGGCTCTCGAAGCTCGAAGAGCAGGGCCTCGGCCCGATCTCGCAATTGCCCGTGTCGCTGCGGATTTTGATGGAGTCGCTGTTGCGGAATTGCGATGGCTATGAGGTCACTGAAGACGACGTGCGCCATCTGGCCGGCTGGAAGGCGGATTCGCCGGCAGAAATCGAGATTCCGTTCAAGCCGGCCCGGGTCGTGTTGCAGGATTTCACTGGGGTGCCGTGCGTGGTCGATCTCGCGGCGATGCGCAGCGCCATGCGGCGGCTCGGGGGCGACACTCGAAAAATCAATCCGCTCGTGCCCGTCGACCTTGTGATCGACCATTCCGTGCAAGTCGATCGCTTTGGCAGCGACGACGCTTTGGCCTACAATGTCGAACTCGAATTTCATCGCAATCGCGAGCGTTATGAATTTCTTCGCTGGGGCCAAAAGGCGTTCGACAATTTCCGCGTCGTGCCGCCGAATATCGGCATCGTGCACCAGGTGAATCTCGAGTTTCTTGCCAAAGGCGTGTTCCTGCGGCAAGGAAGTGGAACGAATGGCGCGGAAAAAGTCGCCGTGCCCGATACGCTCGTCGGCACCGACAGCCACACGACGATGATCAACGGCCTCGGCGTGGTGGGATGGGGTGTCGGCGGGATCGAGGCCGAGGCGGTGATGCTCGGCCAGCCGCTATATCTGCTCTTGCCGGAAGTTATCGGCTTCGAATTGACCGGAAGTTTGCCGCCGGGGGCAACGGCCACGGATCTGGTGTTGTTCGTCACGCAGATTTTGCGGAAGGAAGGGGTGGTGGGCAAATTCGTCGAATTCTTCGGTCCCGGCTTGTCGCACATGGCGCTCGCCGACCGGGCCACGATCGGCAACATGGCTCCCGAATATGGGGCCACGATCGGCTTCTTCCCGACCGACGCCGAAACGCTTCGCTACCTCCGCCTCACCGGCCGCACCGACGCGGAAGTGCAACTGGTGGAACGCTACTACAAGGAACAGGGCCTGTTCCGAACCGACGACACGCCCGCGCCGAAGTTCAGCAAGGTGTTGCGGCTCGACATGGGCACGGTCGAACCGAGCCTCGCCGGACCAAAACGCCCGCAAGATCGGGTGGCGCTGGCAAACGTGAAGAAATCGTTTCAACAATCGCTCCGAGCACCGGTCGCGCAGCGCGGCTTCGCTCTCGACGAACAAGCGATCGCCCGTCATGCCAAAGTGGCCGACAACGGCCATTCGACCGAAATCGGTCACGGCGCCGTCGTCATTGCCGCGATCACCAGCTGCACCAACACGAGCAATCCATCGGTGATGGTGGCGGCCGGGCTGCTGGCCAAAGCGGCCGTCGAGCGCGGGCTTGCGGTGAAATCGTATGTCAAAACCAGCTTGGCCCCCGGTTCGCGCGTGGTGACCGATTATCTCGACGCGGCCGGACTGACCGAACCGCTCGAAAAGCTTGGCTTCAACACGGTCGGCTACGGCTGCACGACGTGCATCGGCAATAGCGGCCCGCTGCCCGAGCCGGTGGCCAAGGCCGTCGATGAGGGAAAGCTTGTGGCGGCGGCGGTGCTCAGCGGCAACCGAAATTTCGAAGGCCGGATCAATCCACTGGTGAAGGCGAATTGGCTGGCCAGCCCGCCGCTGGTGGTCGCGTATGCATTGGCCGGCTCGACGGATGTCGATCTGGCGACCGAGCCGCTCGGCAAAGACCGCAATGGCGACGACGTTTACCTGCGCGATATTTGGCCGACGCAAGAGCAGGTGGCCGAGACCGTGGCGGCGGCCGTGAAGCCGGCGATGTTTCATTCTCGCTATGAAAACGTGTGGGAAAGTAACCCGCAATGGAACAAAATCAAGACAGGCAAAGGCGATCTCTTCGATTGGAAGCCCGACAGCACTTATGTTCAGGAGCCGCCGTTCTTGATCGATCTGGCGCCGAAGCCGGGCCCAATCGAAACGATTCGCGGCGCTCGCGTGCTGGCGGCGCTCGGCGATTCAGTGACGACCGACCACATTTCGCCCGCCGGATCGATCGCGGCCAAAAGTCCGGCCGGAAAATTTTTGCAAGAGCACGGCGTCGTGCCGGCCGAGTTCAATAGCTACGGCTCGCGGCGCGGCAACGACCGGGTGATGACCCGCGGCACGCTGGCCAATATCCGCATCCACAATCTGCTTTGCCCCGGCACGGAAGGGGGCGTCACGCGGCATTTGCCCGCGGGACCGGTGGCGCCGATCTACGATGCTGCGATGCAATACAAAGCGGAAGGGGTGCCGCTGGTGATCCTGGCGGGCGAAGAATATGGCACCGGTTCGAGTCGCGATTGGGCCGCCAAGGGAACGATGCTTTTGGGCGTGCGGGCCGTGCTGGCCTCGAGCTTCGAGCGCATCCACCGCAGCAACCTGGTCGGCATGGGCGTGCTGCCATTGGTGCTGCCGCAATCGTGGCAGCAACTCGGCCTGACGGGCGAAGAAGTGTTTGACATCCCCCTCGACGATTCGCTCCGCCCGCGTTCGAGCATCACCGTTCGCGCCGCGGGCCCCGATGGCAAGGTGAAAGAATTCACCGCAAAAGTGCGCATCGACACCCCGATCGAACTCGACTACTACCGCAACGGCGGCATCTTGCAAACGGTACTAAGAAAGCTACTGGCGGGATAGGAGACCGGCTGTCCGCCGCCGACGCAGCGAAGTGATGGAATTGCTACGCAGCGTCCGCCGCAATTCGCAATTTTGAAATGACTTCCCGCAATTGGGCTGATCCCAGGACGGCGCGTAGCTTCGCCCGGAATTCCTCATCGTCGCTTACTTCATACACGGCGCGCTGGGTCGATGCCAAAAGTACGCGATTGGCATTGCATCTCGCAGATAGTATGTGCCAGGGGGACCGTCCATTCCGCTTCCAAAAAATCGCCACATCGGATTATAGAAAAATGTTCGCTCCTCGCCGCGAACCAAAAACCATCGTGATGCGATTCGTCGTGCAATTGCCGACACCGGTCGAGTCTAACGATCGCCGGAAACGCTTGCCCAACGGATTACAGTATTTACTCGTCTCAACGAGTTCGAAACGGCGAGTACTTGCTGCGGAAGGTCGACGAGCCGGACGGAGTCGGTTTGGTCGATTGGCTCCTCGGTTGCCCGGTATAAGGCTGGTTCCCTGATGCAATCCGATTCGACGGCGGACATCCCCCTCGTCGATTAACGTGCGATGGCAGAATTAACTTCGTCCTCACCGTCGCCTCACCGAGGCGTGGCCCGCCGAACCTTGAAAGCGAGGGTCCGGCACATAATAATGGACCCTGCTGCGGAGGTAGAGTTGGCGGTCGGAGTTTGGCCGCCCCAACGGCAAGGGAGAGGCGGATGGCGACGGAGTTCAATCCCTATCATGTTTGGCTGGGCATTCCACCAGAGGAATTGCCCGCAAATCATTATCGGTTGCTCGGCATTCGGCTATTCGAGTCGAACGGCGATGTGATCGACAACGCGGCCGACCGGCAGATGGCCCATCTGCGCACGTTTCAAGGCGGCAAACATGGCGAATTGACGCAACGGCTGCTGAATGAAGTGGCCGCCGCGCGCGTTTGCTTGCTCGATCCCAAAAAACGGGCGGCCTACGACCCGCAACTCAAGGCAAAGATGTCGGCCGCCTCCGCTGACGGAGCCCCGGCAGGCGGCTCGGCGATTCAACGCCAAGCACCGCGGCGGCCGGCCGCCACGCTGGCGGCTGCTGGTCAAGCCTCGCACGCCGCCCCCGCCAACTCCGCGGCAGCTCCGCAGCCGGCAAACGTCTGGGATGATCTGCTGGGAGGCGATCCAGCAGCCAGATCATCACAGACTGGCGCCAAAACGGCGAAGGCCACAGCGGCAAAGTTGGCCACTGCCAAGGCAGCCGCGGTCAAACGAAACGCCAGCAATCGCAATGTGTCGATCGGCATCGCCGCCGCCATCGTGCTCGCGGCAGCAGTGGGTATCGGGCTGTATGCGATGAGCGGCACTCCCGCCAACGCCGATGCCACGATCGTGTTCAATTGGCCCGCGGCCGATCGTGCCGAGGCGAGTTTGACAGTCGATGACGCTCGGATTGCAATCCCAGCCACCGCGAAATGGGAATATCGCTGTCCGCCAGGGTTCCACCACATCGCCGGACAGCACGCTGCCTATAAGTTTTCGGCCGATGTCACGCTCGTCGCTGGGCAAGAACAGACACTCTCGCCGGACTGGCGGCCAAAGGCGGTGCTGGTGTTGAACTGGCCGCCAGCCGAGCGCGCCGGGGCGGAATTAAAGATCGATGGCCACCCGCAAACAGTCACCCGACGCGTGCCGCTGGAAATTCCCGTCGCGCCAGGACAGCATTTGGTTCAAGTGACGGGTCCCGGTACCGCCAGCTTTGGCACGACCGTTTCTGTCACGCCGGATGGTCGCGAGCTCGTTGCCATCGCGCCGCCTCCGACGACGGGCACGCTGGTTTTCGATTGGCCGGCCGAAGAGCGCAGAGGTGCCGAGCTGACGGTCGATGGCCATCGTCAGGAAGCCGCAAGCGGAACGGGTGCCGATCCGTTTCAGTTGACCGTGGAGCCGGGCCGGCATGTCGTACGCATCGTCCGTGCCGGGTTCGAACCCTTCAGCCAATCGGTCGAGATTTCGGCCGGAGCGAATCAAGCGATCAAGCCGACCTGGGCGCCCGAGCAAAAGGCAGCCGTCGTCGAAACGCCGCTGGACACCGCTCCTCAACCGCTGAAAAAGCTCTCGCCGCCGCCGGCAGCCGACATCGAGCGAATCGCCAAACAAATCGAAAATCTTTACAAGACCACGGGCGCGGGCCTGAAAGACCCGGCCAAAGCGCAAGAACTCTACGATGTGGCGGCAAAAGACGGCAGTTCGCCGGCCGAGCGCTATGTGCTGCTGACCAAGGGAGCCGAGATCGCTGCCGCGGGCGGAGATCTGACCTTGGCCATGCAAGGGGCGGATGCCCTCGCGGCCGCTTACGAAATCGGACCGTTCGAGCTAAAGCAAAAACTGCTGGACAAATACATCAGCGTCGCCAAGCCGGATCAAGAAGAAGCCGCGATCAGCGTTGCCGAGCAATTGGTCAATCAGGCTATAGCCGGCGATCAGTATGAGATCGCGTTGGTGCTCGCCACGGCCGCCAGCCGCGCTGCCGCCAAATCGCAGCTTCCGACGCGCAAGGAGATCGAAGACCAATTGTCGAAGCGGCGGCACGATATCCGCATCATCGCCCCGCTGTACGCCGCGGCCAAAAAAGCCCGAGCGGCGCTCGCTAAAACTCCGGACGACCCGGAGGCGAACAAACTAGTCGGCCAATGGAACTGCTTTTACAAGAGTGATTGGGCCGCCGGCCTGCCGCTGTTGGCCAAAGGTAGCGATGAGAAATTGAAATCATTAGCCGCAGAGGATCTAATGGCGGAGTTGAAATCGCCAACCGATGCCGAGGGGAAAATCCATCTTGCCGATGCATGGTGGGAATTGGCTCAAAAGGAAGCCGGCGCCGCCCGCGACTCGATCCGCCTGCATGCCGGCGAAATCTACCAAGCCGCGCTGCCAAACCTCGGCTCAGCATTGAAGAAAGCGGCGATCGAAAAGCGATTGACCGAGATTGCCGATCTGCAAACCGCGGCAGCAAATGCGGCCTCGGCAACTTCCGCCCCCGCGGTCGCAACCGGCAAATCGAAAGCCCGCGGCAAGCTTCCAATGGGCAAAATGGTCGAAATTCTCCAACTCGTCGATCCGGCGAACGCCATCGAAGGCAATTGGTCGCGCGACGGCGACAAGCTGATGATCCAGCCAGGAAACCAATGCCGGATCGCAATTCCCGTCGTCGTCGAGGGGAGCTACGACATGGAGGTTGAGTTCACCCGGCACGACGGCGACGGCGATTTGCACTTCACCATTCCCGTCGGCACGCACCACTGCGACGTGATGGTCGGCCAAGACAAGCGCACTGGCGGCTTGGATACGGTCAACGGCCGGCGGCCATCCGAAAACAGTAATCCCACGACCGTCCACTCGCCGGAAATCGAAAATGATCACACCTATCGCCTGCTGGTGAAGGTCCGCGTGCAACAGGCAGACGCTGCCAGCATTGATGTCTTACTCGACGGCAAACCCTACTTGCCGCATTGGGAAGGCGATGCGGCAAACCTGAACATCGTCAACGACTGGGCCATGCCCGCCGGCCACCTCGGGCTCGGCGCTTGGCAATCGCACGTCGCCTACACGTCGGTGAAGCTGCGGATGATTTCGGGCCGCGCCGACACCGCGGGCGGCGCTGAGGCGCAGGCGGCGTCAGCCACTGCTGCTGGAGAGGCGCCTGCGTCGCTCAAGGGCAGATTCTTCGTCGCTTGTAAAGGAGAGGTCGAGCTATTCATTAACGGGCGACCGCTGCCGATTTCTGATTCCGCGAGCGAAAGCGTCCGGCTTTCGCAGGGGGATATTGTCGCGCTCCGGATCAGCAGCAAGTTCGTCCATCGGACGTTCCGCGCGGCGTTTCTGCCGGACAATCGGAAATGGAAATGGCCATTCCGCCAGGCCGACTTTTCGGTATTCGGCGACGCCGACCCCAGCTCGATCCAGCCCCCGCAGTTTACGGCTTCGCTGTCGCGGGCCGGCCACGGCAAGGCGAACGATACCATCGAAATGATTTGGAAGCGTCTCGACCTGCCCTCGGAGAGCGAATGGATATGGTCCGGCGGAAAGGACACAAAAACGACCGTCGCGGCCATTGTCTCTCCGGCGCTTTTCATGCCGAACCGCCCCGCACGGTAGCGCAAGGCATCTCGCCAGTGTTCGTCGAACGCGTCGCCCACGGAATCGGTCCAGCCGAAATCGCAATCGGATGACGCCGGCAACCCGGATCAGACCGCCGGCTACCGATCCATGATCGCAGACCAGCGGCCGGCGTCATTCAGGCTTTCGAGGCGCTATCTCGCATGCAAGCGCCGTCAGGCCGGAAAGCCTGACCTACGACGCCCTTCGCAACCGCCGCGGCGACTGGTAGACTTCATCGTTTGACCTTCCCTGTTATGCAACAACCGGCGGATTGATGCGAGTTCGTTCGACGACCATTCTGACGGTGCGGCACAACGGGCTGGTTGCCTTGGGAGGCGATGGCCAGGTGACGATGGGTAGCGCCATCATGAAGGCCGATGCGATGAAGATCCGCCGGCTGGCCGATGGCCGCGTGATCGTCGGCTTCGCCGGTTCGAGCGCCGATGCGTTTGCGCTGCTCGAGCGGTTCGAAGCGAAGTTGAAGGATTTTCCGGCGAACACGCCCCGCGCCGCCACCGAGTTGGCCAAGGAATGGCGCACCGATCGGGCGCTGCGGCGATTGGAATCGCTCTTGGCCGTGGCCGACAGCCGCAACACGCTTTTGATCAGCGGCACCGGCGATGTAATCACGCCGACCGACGGCATTTTGGGCATCGGCTCCGGCGGGAATTACGCGGTTGCCGCGGCTCGAGCGCTCGTGGCCCATTCGTCGCTTTCGGCCGCCGCAATCGTTCGCGAAGCGCTCGAAATCGCGTCGGGCATCGATATCTACACGAACACCAATATCGTCGTCGAGGAACTTCCATGCGCGAGTTGACGCCCCGACAAATCGTCGCCGAGTTGGATCGGCATATCGTCGGGCAAGCGGCGGCCAAGCGGGCCGTGGCCATCGCCATCCGCAATCGCTGGCGGCGGCATCAGTTGCCGGAAGAAATGCGGCGCGAAGTAGCGCCGAAGAACATCCTGATGATTGGCCCCACGGGCGTCGGCAAAACGGAAATCGCCCGTCGGCTGGCCCGGCTCACCGGCGCGCCGTTCATCAAGGTCGAAGCGACGAAATATACCGAGGTGGGCTACTACGGCCGCGACGTGGAAAGCATGGTCCGCGAACTGCTGGATAGCGCAATCGCATTGGTGCGCGAGCAGGAGCGCAAAGAAGTCGAAGAGGAAGCGCATCGAAGGGTCGAAGAGCGATTGCTCGATCTCGTGGCCCCGCCCCCGGTGAGCTACGACGCGGCTCCCGACAGCCCGCAACCTCCCGAGCGCCACGAACGCACCCGCGAAAAAATGCGGGCCATGCTCGCCGCCGGCGAACTCGACACGCGAAAAGTCGAACTGACGATCGAGCAAAAATCCGCGCCGATGATGCTCACCGGCATCGGCATGGAGCAGGTCGATCTGGATTTACAGGGGATGTTCGAAAAGATTCTGCCGAAGAACACGACGCGCCGCGAAATGACCGTCAGCGAGGCCCGCCGCGTGCTCTTCGAGCAGGAGTGCGACGCGCTGATCAACCAAGAGAAGGTGCATTCGGCCGCGATCGAGTTGGCGGAAAATCTGGGCATCATCTTCGTCGACGAACTCGACAAGATCGTATCGGGCGAGACGAAAGGGGTCGACGTTTCGCGGCAGGGCGTACAGCGAGATTTGCTGCCGATCGTCGAAGGGACCACGGTGCAAACGAAGTATGGCTATGTTCGCACCGACCATGTGCTGTTCATCGCCGCGGGCGCATTCCATCGGGCCAAGCCGAGCGATCTGATGCCCGAATTGCAAGGCCGCTTTCCGATCCGCGTCGAGTTGACCGATCTGACGAAGGAAGATTTCTTGCGGATTCTGACCGAGCCGCGCAACGCGCTGACACGGCAGTACGAAGCCCTGATGGGAACGGAGGGCGTGCGGCTGAGTTTCACGCCCGAGGCGATCGACGCATTGGCGACTGTGGCCCATCGCGTCAACCAATCGACGCAGAATATCGGCGCCCGCCGGTTATACACGATCATGGAGCGGCTGCTCGAGGAATTAAGTTTCGAGGCGCCCGACATGGGCAAGGGGGAAGTGAACATTACCGATGCTTATGTGAAAGAAAAGCTCGAATCGCTGAGCCAGGATGAGGATTTGAGCAAGTTTATTCTGTAGTGCCCGCAAAGCGTTTTCGGACCCTCCCTTGCTTCGACGTTCGGATTGCGACGCATCCGCTTGTATGGCGCCGGCAAGCGAAGTCTGCCAGCACGAGCGCCGTTTGAAGCAAATTCTTGCGAACGGATGGACCGTTTGAATCCAGGACGGTACGCGTTCCCAGAAAAAAGGGGTGCGCGTCAACTTGCCTGCGGGCACTGGCAGACCGCGCTTGCCAGTGACACACCAAGTGTCAAACTCATCGCAGGCACCCGCCGCGGAGCGGCCGGTCTACGTCGAGCGCGACTGCCTCGCGGAGGTGGCTCGCAGCGGTCCAAGTGTCTGATCATTTTTGTCATCGGCGAACAAACGGC
Source organism: Pirellulales bacterium (assembly GCA_036267355.1). Taxonomy (NCBI): domain Bacteria; kingdom Pseudomonadati; phylum Planctomycetota; class Planctomycetia; order Pirellulales; species Pirellulales bacterium. The sequence goes on from DATAWG010000124.1 coordinate 10,011, forward strand.
TACCGAATCTCACTCGATCGCAGCGCCGCGATCACCGGCTGGTATCGCTCGCCGATGGCCGTAATTTCAAAGCGCCGCGACGTGATGCCGGTCGGTTCGATGGCGATCTCCAGCCGCTCAAGCGGCAGGCAAGTGGCCACGCGATCGGCCCATTCGACGAACGTCCAGCCGCCGGCGTCGAAGTATTCTTCCGGGCCGAGCTGCAGAAATTCGTCGTCGTCGCGAAGCCGATAGGCATCGAAATGATAGATCGGCAAACGGCCCCGATATTCGTGGATCAGCACGAACGTCGGGCTTAGCACTAGGCGTGGATCGACTCCGGCCGCTTCGGCGACGGCTTGCACCAGCCTCGTCTTGCCGGCCCCCAGCGGTCCGCGGAGCCCGATCACCGCGCCCGGCGGCAATTGGACCGTGAGCGCTCGGCCCAAGGCGGCAGTTGCCGATTCATCGGCGGCGAGAAACGAGAAATGATCTAGCATCGGAAAATCGCGAATCGGGCCCGTGGCCTATCGTCGCGAGAAAAAACTTCGGCAGTTGGAATCGGGGTGCAATCCGCAATGGGCGAATCGCCGCGGATGGATTTTGATTCTCGCTGAAGTAGAGCGGACGGACGGGAGCTTGGGTAGATATTATTGTGGCGACATTGCGCCTGGCGGAAATGCGGTTTGCACGAGCGGTCCTGGGGTGTATAACGAGACACGCAACCCCCAAGGAGCGATTTATCCGATGGAAGCAACCGAGCCTTCGAAAAGCGCTTGGGCGACCCCGTTGCACTGGCTGGCCGACTTTTCGGACGCCGTGCGGCGGAGATTGAAGCCGCAGCGCCGCCTGTTGGGATTGGCGCTTGTCGTGGGCGTTGTCGCCGGGCTCGGGGCGGTCGCGTTCTATGCACTCAGCCAGGGGGTGATGCACTACACGCTGGAATCGATCGCTGGCTACACGCCGGAGCCGACGCGCGGCGAGAATCAACTTTTCCCCGAATCCGACACGCTTTTTCGCCCCTGGCTGCTGCTTTTGATCCCGGCGATCGGCGGCTTGGCGAGCGGTTGGCTGGTGTTCACGATGGCGCCAGAAGCCGAAGGCCACGGCACGGATTCGGTCATTGCCGCGTATCACAACAAGCAGGGGGACATCCGCGCCCGCGTCCCAATTGTGAAGATTTTTTCGAGCGCGCTCACCCTCGGCACGGGCGGCTCTGGCGGGCGCGAAGGCCCGATTGCGCAAATCGGCGCCGGTTTCGGCTCGCTCTTGGGTCGAACGTTGCGGCTGCGGCCCGCGGATCGGCGAATTCTCGTCGCCGCCGGGATGGGGGCCGGCATTTCGGCGATTTTCCGCGTCCCACTCACCGGAGCATTGTTCGCGGCCGAGGTGCTCTACAGTTCGCCCGACTTCGAATCGGAAGTGGTCATTCCCGCCGGTCTGGCGAGCGTCACCGCCTATTCCACGTTCGGCTTGTTCTACGGCTGGAAGTCGATGTTTTCGCTGCCCCCCTCGGTCGTCAGCACGTTGACGTTCAACAACCCGATGCGGCTGCTGTCGTATCTCGCGCTGGCGCTATTGATGGTTGTGCTGGCGATGATGTATACGCGGACGTTCTACGGCCTATCGCACATGTTTCACCGCTTGAAGATTCGGCCGCATTACAAACCGGCCGTCGGTGCGTTTGTCACAGGCCTGTTGGGAGTCGGAGTGTTCATTGCATTCACGCACATGGTCAGCGCCGCGGACGCACACCGGGTTTTGGCGGTAATGGCTTTCGGCGACGGTATTCTGCAAAGTGCTATGGAGTTGCCAGCGGCGACGGAAGGAAGCTTGGTGTTCGCAGCATTGCTGGCTACGGTGGCGGTAGTGAAAATACTGACCACCGGGTTGACGATCGGCAGTGGCGGGTCGGGCGGTGTGTTCGGGCCGTCGCTGGTGATCGGCGGCTGTGCGGGGGGCGCACTGGGAATAGCGCTGCACCATTTTTGGCCCGCCTTGGCGCCGCATCCGGCCACGTTTGTGCTCGTGGGAATGGCCGGCTTTTTGGCAGCAACCGCGAAAACGCCGATTTGCACGCTCGTGATCGTCGCCGAAATGACCGGTAGCTACAGCCTGCTGCTGCCGACGCTTTGGGTTTGCGCGCTGTCGTTTTTGCTTTCCGACGACAAGTCGATCTACGGCTCGCAGGTCGAATCGCGTTCCCTGTCCCCGGCGCATCAGGGCGATTATGTGCGCGAGGTGTTGGCGGGGCTTTCGGTCGGGCAATTTATTACGCCGCGCGGGCAGATTCCCGTGCTTCGGCCGGGCGATCCGCTATCGGTCGTGATCCAGCGATTATCGTCGACGCCGTTCTATTCCTTGCCGGTTGCCGATGCGAATGAGCGATTATTGGGCGTCGTGAGCTTGGAAGAGGTACATCAGGCTTCGCAATCGCCCGATCTGGGCACATGGATTGTGGCGGCCGATCTGATGCGCGGCGACATCACGCCTCTTCGGGCCGACGACCGCTTGGATCGCGCGCTGGAGCTATTCGTCGAGAATGATTTGCCGGCGCTCCCGGTGGTCGACAAATTCATCGACGGCCGAATCGTCGGCATCGTCAAGCGGTCCGACGTGGCGACGACCTACCTGCGGCACGTCCACGAAGTCGGTGACAATTCGAAAAAGCTTGGCGGAAACTCGAAAGCCGGCTAGGGCTGCGCCGGCGGATAGCCGCGGCACTTGGCGGGGCTCCCTCACTAACGCTTCGGGCTAGTATGTGCTGTCCACCGGCACACTAGCCCGAAGCGTTAGCGAGGGACGCCCGACGCAGAGCGTGTTTCTCGCCTAGCGGTAATTCTTGCCCGGACGATTTTCGCCAGCTACCATTGGTGGAAATTGTGGTCGGTGGAAGAGCAAGCGATTCAAGACTCGGCGCGCTCGCTGCCGGCCGCGTCCCTCGCATTGCCCCGCCAACTTTTCGTTCCTGTCGGCTCTCTCCAACCGTCTGGCCACCGCCCGTCGAACACCGGCGGCTAGCGCCTTGCCGCTAACACTCCGATCGAAAGCGAATCGATATGCACGTATTACGATCGCGTTTGCCGCTCGTTTGCGGTTCTCTATTCACCCTCGCGACCATAACGGTGGGCGCATGGCTAGCCTCGTCGAGCGCGATTTCAAATCTCGCATTCGCCGCGGAACCAGCGACTTCGGCCGAGCGCCAATCGCCGCTGCCGCCGCTTGAAGAAGCGAAGCAAATGCGCGTGCCCGAGGGGTTCCACGTTTCGCTGTTTGCGGGCGAGCCGGATCTCGCCCAGCCGATCGCGTTTACGACCGACGATCGCGGCCGGGTTTGGGTGGCCGAGTGTTTTTCGTATCCCGTTTGGAAGCCGGAAGGCAACGACTGCGTGCTGTGCTTCAGCGATCCGCACGACGCGGGCCATTTCGACGGCCGCACCGTCGTTTGGGACAAGGCCAACAATCTCACCGGCGTCGAACTCGGATTCGGCGGAATGTGGGTCTGCTGCGCGCCGAAGATTCTCTTTGTTCCGCTCGACAAAGAGGGCACCAAGCTCGCCGGGCCACCGCAAACGATGCTCGACGGCTGGTCGCTCAAGGGGATACATAACATCGTGAACTGCTTGATGTGGGGCCCCGACGGCTGGCTCTACGGTTGCAACGGCAATAGCGCCCCGTCGCGCGTGGGCACGGCCGATACGCCGGTTGCCGAGCGCACGCCGATGAGTTCCGGCGTGTGGCGCTATCATCCGACCAAGCACATTTTCGAAGTCGTCGCCCGCGGCATGGTCAATCCGTGGGGCTTGGACTACGACGACTATGGCCAGATGTTCGCGACGAATTGCGTGCTGGCCCATCTGTGGCACATCATTCCCGGCGCCCATTTTCCCCGCACTCGCGACGCCGGCGAAGACCCCTACGCCTACGAATTCATCCAGGCCACGAGCGACCATCTCCACTGGGGCGGCGGCGATTGGACCACCTCGCGCGGCGGCAAGGGGATCCACAGCGAAGCCGGCGGCGGGCATGCCCATGCCGGCGCGATGGTCTATCTGGCCGATAATTGGCCAGAGAAATACCGTGGCTCGATCTTCATGTGCAATATCCACGGCAACCGCGTGAACAACGATCTGCTCGAACGCCGCGGCTCGGGCTACGTCGGCCGGCATGGCAAAGATTTTCTTTTGTCCGGCGACACTTGGTTTCGCGGCCTGAATCTGAAATATGGCCCCGACGGCGCCGTGTATTTGAGCGATTGGTGCGACAGCGGCGAATGCCATAATTTTGCCAAAACCGACCGCAGCAATGGCCGGATCTACAAGATCGCTTACGGCGCTCCCGCGGCGCCGCCTGTCGATCTCGATCTCTCCAAGCTGAGCGACGCGGAATTGGTCCGAATGCAAACTAGTTCGAACGATTGGTACGTTCGCCATGCGCGGCGGATTCTGCAAGAGCGCTTCGCCGCCGGCCGCGATATGAGCCAAGTGCACAAAGCGCTGACGACGATGTTCACCGTCGAAACTTCGGTGCCGCACATCCTGCGCGCCCTGTGGGGCTTGCATGTCACCGGCGGCGATTCACAGGCCTTCTTGCTCGGGCAGTTGCACCACGAAAGCGAATACATCCGCGGCTGGGCCGTGCAATTCTTGCTGGAGGACAAAAATCCGAGCGCTGCAGTGCAACAGGAATTGGCCCAATTGGCCGAGATCGAACCGTCGCCATTCGTGCGGCTGAATCTGGCGTCGGGCTTGCAGCGGATGCCGCTCGGCGAGCGATGGTCGATCGCCGGAAGCTTGGCGTCGCATGCCGAAGATGCCGACGACCACAATCTGCCGCTGATGCTGTGGTATGGCGTCGAGCCCGCGGCGGCGGCCGATCCGGCCGCGGGGCTGGCGTTTGCCGCGAAGTGCAAGCTGTCGAAAGTGCGGCGATTCGTCGCTCGGCGCATCGGCGATGCGCCGCTGATCGTCAAAACATTGGCGACCATTTGCGGCAAGCAATCGCCGGATCCCGCCGCGGAATTCGATCTGCTGGCCGGGTTGCACGACGCGCTTCGCGGCCGCCGGCACGAACCGCTGCCGGCCGGTTGGGCCGAGGTTTATGCCAAGCTATTGCAAAGCCCGGCGGCCAATGTTCGCGCGGAAGCCGATGTGTTGGCGCTCGTGTTTGGCGACGCGGCAGCGGCCGATGCGCTGCGCCGCGTTGCAGCCGATCCGACGGCCGACATCGAGCGGCGACAAGAAGCCCTTGCGGCCCTGGTCGAGGTCCGGGCGCCAAACATGGCGGGCATACTGCAAAAGCTCGTCGACGAATCCGCCATGCGCGTCCATGCGTTGCAGGGCTTGGCGGCCTACGACGATCCGCAAACGGCACAAGTGATCTTGCGCATCTATCCGCGATTGGATGCCGCCGAAAAGCACGATGCAATCGAAACGCTCGCCTCGCGTCCGGCCTATGCGATCGCCCTGTTGGATGCCGTCGAGCAACATGAAATCCCCGCGGCCGACATCTCGGTTTTCACGGCCCGGCAACTTCGCGAATTCAAGGATCGCAAGATCAGCGATAAATTGGCCAAAGTGTGGGGCAATGTGCGCGAATCGTCGGCCGACAAGAAAGAACAGTTGGATCACTACAAATCGATGCTTACTCCTGAATTTCTGAAGCACGCCGACGTGTCGCACGGCCGGTTGCTGTTCAGCCACACCTGCATGCAATGCCACACGCTCTATGGAATCGGCGGCAAAATCGGGCCCGACCTCACCGGCTCGAATCGCGATCATGTCGACTACGTGCTGCAGCAAGTGATCGACCCGAGCGCGGCGGTGCCCAAAGAGTATCAGATGCAGATGATCTTGCTGAAAGACGGCCGGCTGCTGAACGGCATCATCCGCGAGCGGACCGCCCGCTCCATCGTCGTGCAAACCGACACGCAGCGTATCGCACTGGCCACCGAGGATATCGATCAGATCAAGCCGTCGAAGATGTCGATGATGCCCGAACGGCAATTCGACAAGCTAAAGCCGGAAGAAATCCGCGATCTGCTGGGCTATCTCGCAACGCACAGCCAAGTGCCGCTGCCGCCAGGGGCGCAATAAATGCGATCGACGCCGGGGGAAATCCTGCGCGAAACCCGCGCTGGTGAGGCACGAACAGCGTTAGGCCTTGCCTAAGAAATTCGTCGATCGGCACACACCCAAGCGATAGCGACGGAATCTTTGACAGGCGTTCCCTGACGGTCGTTTGCCGTCGGCCGCCGCGCGGAGCCAGGCAGCGTTAGCGAAAGAATCTCGACAGACGTGCCCCGCTCCGCCATGACTCATCCGTGCGTTGAGTGTTTCTAGACAGGACCTAGTCTTGGCCCTTGTCTCGAAACACCGATCCGAAGCATACGTCGGGCGGAGTTTGCATCATCGTCTGTCAAAAATTCCTCGCTAACGCTTCGGGCTTGTATGCCGATCCGTGCGTTGCCTTCGATCCGTGTGCCACTTAGCTCTGCCGGTGCGGCGGGAACATTGCGAACTCGCGGCGCAGCCTCGCTAACGCTTCGGGCGAATTTGCTGCTCCGCCGGATTTGAGACGCGGCCTCGGCTAATCGACGCCATTCCGGCCGCGGATGCGCAACAGCTTCTGCATCCGTCCGCGGAGGCTCTCCCACGAGGAGTCTGGAGGCGAGATTTCCGCCTCAATGGGAAACTCCGCGGCCCGCCCGGCCTCGTCGACCTGCACGAAGCCCATAAGCCCGTCCATCCAAGCGTTTTTCTGGCCAGCCAGAGGCGATCCCACAAGCGCCGTCACCATGTAAGCCCGCGTAAAGTGCAGCACCGTGCCCCGAATTTCGATGAGCGTTCCGACCGGCACCGGGCGGTAGCATTCGAGGCTCAGCACGCGCCGCAGCAGGATATTTGCCTCGGGGCCGATAAATCGCGAGGCCGTGGCATAAGCCGCCTCGAGCGCGATCCGAAGAAGAGAACCGGCGTACAGCGTGCCATGGTGGTTCGCATCCGCGGGAAGCACGAGTCGATGTGTCAATGTGATCGGCGTCACAATAATTGGCGTCGAGGGGCGAAAATGAGAAGCGCGGCAAACCGCCGATTCGATCGGCCCGCAATTATACGACACGCTCCGCATCGCTCAAAGCGTCGGCCGCTCAGGGGGCTGGCTCGCCGAAAATCCCCTGTTCGTGGTATATTTGGAACGTTCCGACCTTGCAAGCGCGAGCACCCGCCATGCCTGCTTCCGACGAAGTGACCCTCTGGATCGGCAAGCTTAGCGACGGCAACAGCCAAGCTGCGCAGGCGATTTGGAACCAATATTTCGAGCGGCTGACGCATTTCGCCCGCAAAAAATTCGAGCGGTTGCCGTGTCGTGTGGCCGACGAGGAAGATGTGGCCCTCAGCGCTCTGAATAGTCTTTGCCGCGGGGCCGCGGCGGGCCGGTTTCCGCAACTCGCGGATCGGCAGGATCTCTGGCGGCTGTTGGTTACGATCGCGGCCCGAAAAGTGTACGGCCAGATGCGTCGCCAACGGGCCGGAAAACGGGGCGGCGGCAAGGTGCGCGGCGAATCGGTTTTCATGCAAGCGGATGGCGACGATGATGCCCCAGGAATCGAACAAGCCTTGGGCCGCGAGCCGTCACCCGAATTGGCTAACATGGTGGCCGAAGATTGCCAGCGCCTTTTGGACAGTCTGGAAGACGCGACCCTCCGCCAGATCGCGCTCTTGAAGCTCGAAGGCTACACGAACGAAGAAATCTCGACCCGGCTGGAGTGCGTACCGCGAACTGTCGAACGCAAACTCGAACGCATCCGCGAAAAATGGGCAAAAGACCAAACGGCCTGATGCTATAGGCCATTTCCGCCACGTGTGCCACTGGCTCTGCCAGTGTTTGTTGCGCGGCCGCACTGGCAAAGCCAGTGGCACATGCCCGCATCCTCGGCCTTCCGGCCCCTCGCCGCTCGGGCCCGATCGCTGGTAAAATAGTGGTATGAAGTTTCCATCTGTCCGCGCCGGTATGTGGAGCAAGCCATGAGCGATGAGCGGCAGCGGCCGACCGTCGCCACCGAACAATCGATCGGCGAGCAATCGATCGAGGGCGTGCTGGACGATATTTGCGATCGTTTCGAGGCGGCCTGCAAAAGCCCGGCGCCCCCCCGGCTCGAAGATTTTGTCGGCCGGATCCCTTTGTCGGCCGCCGATCGCGGATTTCGCGAACTACTCGAATTGGAGCTCGCCTATCGACGCCGGGCCGGTGAAACGCCGGCCGCCGAGGAATATCGCACTCGCTTTCCGGACCACGCCGCCACGATCGAAGACCTCTTTCAAGCCATCCCGACGCAAGCCGCTCCGGCCCGCGGGCCGGGCTCACGGCCGACCGTTGCCTCCCCCTTTGCCGATACGATTCCCGCGCGAATGGCGGACAGCTTTAGCGATGTTGTTCCGGCCGATTCTCAGCCGGGCGGCACCGTCGGTTCCGAAAAGCGAACCGTCGGCACGCCGACTTCATCCGGCATGCGGTTTCGCGTGATCCGCAAGCACGCTCGTGGAGGGCTGGGCGAAGTTTTTGTTGCCGAGGACCAAGAGCTCCATCGCGAGGTGGCGTTAAAGCAAATTCAATCGCAATATGCCGACGACGTCGATAGCCGCTCGCGGTTCGTACTCGAAGCCGAGGTGACCGGAGCGCTGGAACATCCCGGAATTGTTCCCGTTTACGGCCTGGGCATATATCCCGATGGTCGCCCGTTCTACGCAATGCGGTTCATCCGCGGCGATAGCCTGAAAGACGCCATCGACGCCTTTCATGATATCGACACCGGCCCGCACGGCCCCGGGGCGCGGGAACTGGAATTGCGGAAGCTGTTGGGTCGATTCGTCGACGTTTGCGATGCGATCGAATACGCACATAGCCGTGGGATCGTCCACCGCGATTTGAAGCCCGGCAATATCATGCTCGGCAATTTCGGGGAAACGCTCGTCGTCGATTGGGGGCTGGCGAAGCAAATCAATCAGCCGGAGCCGAACGGGGCAAGCGTGAAGCCCGCGACCGAAACGAGGCCGATGCTGCTCAGCGGAACGGCTGCCACGCGAATGGGCTCGGCCGTCGGCACGCCGCAATACATGAGCCCCGAACAAGCCGCGGGCCGGCTGGATCTGATCGGCCCGCGCAGCGACGTTTATAGTCTTGGCGCGACGTTGTATTGCCTGCTCACCGGCAAGGCGCCGCTGTCGGATAATCCTGGCATGGATCTGACGGAATTGCTGCGCCGCGTCAAGCACGGAGAAATTCCGCCGGCGCGAGCCGTTTATGCCGGCGTTCCCAAGGGACTGAATGCGATCTGCCACAAGGCGATGGCCCTTCGGCCGGAAGATCGCTATCCGTCGGCCCGGCAATTGGCCGACGACCTCGAGCATTGGCTCGCCGACGAACCGATTTCGGCCCAGCCCGACACGCGCACGCAGTTGGTGGCGCGGTGGATACGCCGCCATCGCGGGCTGGCGCTTGCGACCGCGATCGCGCTGTTGGTCGTCAGCCTGGTGTCGGTCGTGGCGACGGTGCTGGTGAACCATCAGCGAGAGATTGCCGATCGGCTAGCCGTCGAGAAAGGCGAATTGGCGGAAAAAGAGAAGGCGGCGAGGTCGCTGGCCGAAGAAGGATTTCACGAAGCCCGGGGCGCGGTTGACGATTTGTTTACGAAAGTGAGCGAAGACACGCTGCTCAACCAGCCCGGCATGCAAGGCCTTCGCAAAGATCTCCTGCAAAAAACGCTCGCCTATTACGAGCGATTTCTGCAGCAGCGGGCCGACGATCCGGCGGTGCAAGATGAATTGAGCGTCGATTTTTATCGCGCGGGCAAAATCATCGAAGACCTCGATTCGCCGGATAAGGCGATCGCCTATTACCAGCAGGCCCGGCGTCTCCAGGAACAATTGCTGGCGAAATTGCCGGGCGATCTCGGGCGGCTCAATGCTCTCGGCGACACCTATAATGCGCTGGGCGGCGCGCTGAAAAAGGGACAACGCCACGAAGATTCGCTCGATATGCTGGAAAAGGCGAGGGAAATCCGCCAAAAACTGGTCGCACTCGCCCCGCAAGATCTCGGCTACGAACGGGCCTTGGCCAACACGATCATGAACATCGGCCAGGTCGACGGCGCTCTGAATCGCTTCGACGAAGCACTCAAACAATTGAATGCCGCCCAGCAAATTCGCCGCGCCCATCTGGCCGACAGCGGCGACACGTCGAAACTCCATCGCGATCTGGCGATGGGATCGTATACCCTCGGCGTGCAAGAATTGCGGCTCCGTCATGGCGATGCAGCCCGTAACGATTTCGCCGATGCGATCGCCGAGTTGCGGCAGTTGATCGAGCGCGACCCGCGCGATCTTACGCTGCAATATCTATTGGCCACGTGTTATCGGCTGGCGGGTGACAGCGTCAGCCAAACGGCGCCTAACTCGGCGGTGCAATCGTATCAGCAATCGCTGAAGGCCTTCACGGAGCTGGTGGAGCGTAACCCCGACGTTTCGGAATATCAGTCCGCGCTCGCCGGCGTTTGCATGAATATGGCCGCGCGGCAGCATGGCGCGGAATCGCTGCCATCATTCGAGCATGCCCGGCAGATTTTGGCGGAATTGGCAAAGAAATATCCGGAAAATCCGCGATTCATGCGCGACCTCGCGTTCACGTTGCAGGCGATGGCGAGTCGCCAGATCGAAACGGGGCAATTCGCGGCAGCACGAGCGGAATTGGAATCCGCGCGGAGCTTGCTCGGGGAGTACGTTCTTGCCCATCCCGACGACCGCGACGTGCGTCAAAAACTGGACGAAGCCGAGGCAAGCCTCAAGCAATTGAATGGACAGCATCCGTCGCCGCCGCCCGCGCACCAATAGCAGCCGGGCATTTTTGTAGGAAGGCCGCGAAAAAAGTAGCCCGATGCGTGAGCGACGCTGTGTCCCAGTGGCTGCCTCGCTTACGCTTCAGGCTAGTATGGCACGATTAACGCTTCGGACTAGGTCCAAGCGAACTGGCCGCCGGTGAGCTGCTCGTAAGCTTCGATGTATTTTTCGCGCGTGCGACGCACGACATCTGCGGGAAGCGCGGGAGGCGGACTGTTCTTGTCCCAGCCGGCCGTTTCGAGCCAATCGCGAACGTATTGCTTGTCGTAGGACGGTTGTCCGCGGCCGGGAGAATACGATTCGGTCGGCCAGAACCGCGAGCTATCTGGGGTCAGCACCTCGTCGATCAAGATCAACTCGCCGTCGAAGGTGCCCCATTCGAATTTCGTGTCGGCGATGATGATGCCGCGGCCGCGGGCATACTCCGCTCCGCGCGAATAGAGATCCAAGCTGCGGCGGCACAGTTCGTCGGCGACCGATTGGCCCACCAACTCGCGCATCCGCTCGAGCGAAATGTTGATGTCGTGGCCGGTTTCTTCCTTGGTGGCGGGAGTGAAAATCGGCTCGGGCAAGCGATCGCTTTCGACTAGGCCAGCCGGCAACTTCACGCCGCACACCTCGCCCGACTGGCGATATTCTTTCCATCCCGAGCCCGACAAATAGCCGCGCACGACGCATTCGATCGGCACGACCTTCGCTTTGCGCACCAACATGCTCCGGCCGGCGAACTGATCGGGATCCGCATCCGGCGGCAGATCGAAGTCGGCGACGTCGGCCGAGAGAAGATGATTCGGTTCGTCGAGCTGTTCGAGCCAGAATAGGCTGGTTTGCGTCAGCACTCGCCCTTTGTCGGGAATACCGGTCGGCAAGACCCAGTCGAACGCACTGATGCGATCGGTCGCAACCAAAAGCAGCCGGTCGCCGAGATCGTAAATATCGCGGACCTTGCCTCGATGGACAGGCCAGCGATCCAATGCGGATTGCAGCAGAGGTGTTTGCATGGCGAAGAATATAGCGAGCAAAACGGCGGCTCGCCAGTGGGCGCCACCTATGAAAACCCATTGCCAAATCCCAAGAATGGTCCGTGCCCGCGGCCTCGACCTGCCTTTAGCAGGCATGCGGAGGGATGAACTGCTCGATCAAAGCATGCCCCGCGCAGAGCCGCGGGCATGGCGCGCTTGCGCTCACGGGGGGCACCCGTTGCTCGCGTGTTAAATCTGCTACACTGCGCTCCACCGTCCGCGCCAACTGTCCTGCAACCACGCCCTGCGCCGATGTCTGCGATTCGCGACCTGCCCGAGATTGCCGGCCTCACATCGCGTCGGAGCATGGTGCGGATTCCGCCGGAGGTGGATGTGCCGCTTACGCCGCGCGTCCGCCGGCTGATCGACACGCCGGCCTTCCGCCGCTTGGCCCGGATCAGCCAATTGGGGCTTGTGTCGCTCGTTTACCCCGCGGCAATTCATACGCGGCTTGAACATTCGCTGGGCGTTTACCGCTTGGGGCTGCTCTATTTGCAACAGCTTTCACATGATCGGCGCTTTGCGGCCGCCATCGCTCCGGCCGATGCCGAGCTATTTCTCGCTGCCGCATTGCTCCACGACATCGGCCATTGGCCGTTCTGCCATCCGATCGAAGACATCCGCTTGCCTGGCGTGCCGCGGCACGAACAACTGGCCGCAAGCTTTTTGGCCGGCAGCGAAATTGCCGACCTATTGCGGAGCGATTGGCGAATCGAGCCCGGGCAATTGATCGCCCTGTTGTCACACTCCCCCAGCGATATTCGCGGACGAATTTTGCACAGCATGCTTTCGGGCCCTATCGACGTCGACAAAATGGACTACTTGGCCCGCGATAGCCTCCATGCCGGCGTGCCCTACGGCCGCAATTTCGATCAGCAGCGGCTCATCGGCAGTTTGTGTCTCAATGGGACGGGCGATGGCCTCGCGATCTCCGACAAAGGCAAGACGGCCGCGGAGATGATGGTGTTTGCCCGCTATGTCATGTTCAGCGAAGTCTACTGGCACCACGGCGTGCGGGCGGCGACGGCCATGTTGCAACGGGCGTTTTTCCTGCTCCGCGAACGGCTCGATCTCGAGCGATTGTTCCGGCTGACCGAAGCGGCTTGGATCGCCGAGATCCAGCAGGCTGCAGACAGCTCGCCGGCGGCGGAATTGCTCGATGGATTGTTTGGCCCTGCTCGCCGGCTTTACAAACGGCTAGGCCATTTCAGCTTTTTCGAGCAACCGGAGATCTATGGCCGCATGGCCCGGCAGCCTTATCCTTGGCTCGCGGCCTGCTCCGCCCATTTCGCACGCTTGGCGGCTGAAGCCGTGGGCCAAACGATTGCCCCGCACGAAATCCTGTTCGACGCACCGCCGATCGAGCGCGAAGTCGAATTCAATGTCGAAATCCACTTTGCCAAGGACGACCACTACCGCCGGCTCGATGCCGTCTCGCCGGTGGTGCGAACGCTCGCTAAGGAACAGTTTGACGACTATGTCAAGCAAGTTCGCCTGTTCGCCCATCCGCGAATCGCTGCAATCCTGAAGCGATCGAAAGTTACGGAATTGATGGTTGTCGCGATCGACGAAACCGAAGCGGCGGCCGGCTCCGGCAGCGCCGGAAAATAACTTCGACGTTTTTTTTGGCATCGCGTCCCTGGCTGACCGCTTCGGGCCAGTATCTACGGAACACTGGCCCGAAGCGTTAAGCGAGGGAGGGCCTCAACGTCGAATTTATTCTTCGAGCAGTCCTGACGACAATTCAAAAGGCGGAAGAGGCGGAAGCGTGCAATATTCCGTTTTCGGCCGCGCATGGTGCCGCGAAGTATAATTGAAATGCCGCAGCCTCGATTTTTCGCTATCGTCCCAACTACCGCCCGTTTGCGAGTCGGCCGGCTCCATGCAGTTGCTGCACCCGAAATTCGCGCGGCGCCACTTCGCCGTCGCGCGCGACGACCACGGGGTGCCGCATATTCGAGCCGGCTCTTGGCGCGAAGCACTCTACGGCCTCGGCTACATGCACGCCCTCGACCGGGCGACGCAATTGCTCTTTGCCCGCACGGTGGCATCCGGCCGCAGCGCGGAGCTGATTTCCGACCGCCCTGAATTGGTCGAGACCGATCGATTCTTCCGCCGCGCCGGCCTGCAAACGGGGCTCGACGAAGAGGTCCGCAATCTCGACGACCAATCGTTCGCCGAACTGACGTTCTATTGCGAGGGGGTCAACGACGGGTTGAAAGAATCGGGCCGAACGCTGCCAATGCGGGCCTCCGGCTTTCGCCCCAGCCCGTGGAACCAACAGGCAGTGCTGCTGGCGGGCAATCTGCTGAACTATGGCGGGCTGGCCATCGGACAGCAGCAGAACGAACGGTTGTTGTTGGAACTGATCCAGGCCAGGATCAACGACTCGCTGCTGCGAGAGCTTTTCGAGCCGCTTTTGGACGACGCCGATTTCGAATTGCTGCGCCGAGTGAAGATTTCAAGCCAATTGTCCGACGACGCGTTGGAACTCATCACCAATCTGCCTCGGCTCGCGGGAAGCAACGCTTGGGCCGTTGCTCCGCGCCGCAGCGCGACCGGCCATGCGCTGCTGGCCGCCGATCCGCATCTGGAAATCAATCGCTTGCCGCCGATCTGGTACGAGGCGGTTCTGCAATGGGGCGAGCATTACGTGATCGGAGCGACACTCCCCGGCTGCCCCCTGCTGGCCGTCGCTCGAACCGAGCGGCTCGCCTGGGGCGTTACCTATATGAAAGGCGACACCAGCGATTATTTCATCGAAGATTGCCGCCGCGGCGGGGCGACGGGATGGCAGTATCGCCGTGGCCAGAAGTGGGTCGATTTCTCGATTCGCGAAGAAACGATCCGCCGCAAGTCGAACGGCGACGAGCAATTGAAAATCTACTTCAACCCCCAGGGCATTCTCGACGCCGATCCCGAATTTGTCGGCGACGGCTTGTATCTTTCGAGCGCCTGGACCGGCCACGACCCCGGCGGCGGCCGATCGATGGCCACCTGGCTGAAAATCGTCGGCTGCGGCGATACGGCCTCCGCGATGGATGTCGCCCGATGTTGCCCGCAACCGACGCTGTGTTGGGTGTTCGCCGATCGAGCCGGACATATCGGAATGCAGGGCTGCGGATCGTTTCCTATTCGGCGGGCAGGCCTGCATGGATTGCTGCCGATTCCGGCCTGGGACGAACAAAATCATTGGCAGGGCCGGATTCCGTGCAACCTGCTCCCCCGCGTCTACGATCCGCCCGAGGGATTCGTGGCCACGGCCAACAACAATATCAATCCGCCCGGCGGTCCGGAGCTGATCTCGCTGCCGCTGCCGAGCTATCGCTACGATCGCATCGTCGAGCGCTTGGGTGAGCTGGACAGGGCCACACTCGCCGACATGCAGCAATTGCAATACGACGTGCTGAGCTTGCAAGCGCGGCGGATGCTGGAGTTGTTTTTGCCGCACATCGCCGAAGGCCCGCTGCGCGAGCGGCTCGCGGCCTGGGATTGCCGCTATTCGGTGGACAGCGTCGAGGCAGCGCTATTTGCCCGGCTCTATCGGAACGTATTGCTCGAGATTTTCGGCCAATCGCCGGATTCGCGGGGCGGCGGCATCGGTTGGCGGAGGATGCTTTATCTTTCGAGCCGCGCCGGCTTTTCGATGACGGTGCTCACGGCGATCGATCGGCTTTTGGAAAAAGATGACTCGCTCTGGTGGCGCGGCCGCGACAAGGGCGATTTGATCCGCCGGGCGGCAGAACGGCTTGCGGCCGAACGCGAGGTGACGTGGGGCGAAATGAATTCGTTTCATTTCGTCAACCGATTCTTTCCATTGCCCCGTGTCGGCCGAGCGCTCGGCCTCCGCAGCGGGCGGATCGCCCTGCCTGGCTGCTTCGCCACCCCCTTTCAAGGCCAGCTTTTGACCAGCGCGAAGCGCGAGACATCATTTGCTCCGTCGTATCACTTCGTCGCCGATCTGGGGACCGACGAAGCATGGACGAACTTGCCCGGCGGCCCCAGCGAAAGTCGCTTCTCGCCCTTCTACAAGAACGACCTGCCGCGCTGGACGAACGGGGATTACAAAAAACTAGGGTGAGGGATTAGAGTCTTGATGTTAGACTTCGCTGCGCGCTGGGCGCATCAAGTACAGTGGTTTGTTCACTACCGATTTTCGTCGCGGCCGATGGCTGCGCTAGGTAAAAACGGCCAGAAGGAAAGCGCGTCAGCGAGGTTGAGGCGAACTGCCAAATACGGTTTTTCCGTGGCCCAGGCCTTCAGGCAGCCTTCAGGCCTGGGTTCGCGACGAATGCAATTGATTGTTCCAGTCCGCTTCAGCGGGCTTACCGATAGGTCGGCTTTTGTCACTGGAACCGCCGGTGGCTAATGCCGCGATTAGGAAAGTCCCATGAACGGGGCTGGAAAGGGAAATTTGGTTGGATCGCTGTTCGTAAACACCTGGGCTAGAGTCTTGGTCAGCAACTTCTACGCGCGCACGCGCGCATCTCTTGAAAACGGCACACTGGCGATCGAGAACACACGTCCATGCCTGATACCCCCCCTGGCGGTTGCTTAAGCGTCGTCTGGTTGCGGCCGAAGGCTGCGCTGGGGTGACGGGAGCTACTCTTGGCCGGCGACTTGGGTTCGTCGTACAATTCGTGCGCATGATTTGCCGCACGATCCGTGGAACTCAGCCGACTTCGCTATGCCCAATCCGTCCCCTGCTTCCGAACCGACTGTCGATCCAGTTCGCGACGCTCCGCGCGACGTAACCGCTGCGAACGATGGTTTTGTCGAAGAGATCGAACTCCGCGGGCATATCATCGATAGCCTGATTCTGCCGAAGATTCTTGACCTGATTGCCGCCGGCGGCGGGACGTTTCGGATCAAGCGAATCAACGTTGGCCAATCGCGGAACGACCCGAGCTATGCGCTGGTGGAAATCGCCGCCCGCTCGGCCGATGCGCTTTCGGCGATTGTTGCCCAGGTGGCCGATCATGGGGCGGTGCCAATCGCGCAGCACGATTGCCGGCTGGAGCCCGCCGATGTGGCCGGGGCGTTTCCCGAGAATTTTTACAGCACCACCAACCAGCGCACCGAAGTCCGCATCGGCGGTGGATGGGTGCCGGTCGGCGATCAGGAAATGGATTGCGCGATCGTGGTCGACACCACCGCCCACACGGCCCGCTGCATCGCCATGACCGACGTGAAGATCGGCATGCCGCTCGTGGTGGGGCATGCGGGCGTGCGCGTTTTCCCGGAGCAGCGCACGGTCGAGCGAACCCAGGCGTTCGAATTCATGAACAGCCCGGTGTCGACCGAAAAACCGAAAGGGGTTGCCATACGGCAGATCGCCCGTCAGCTTTTCGAAGTGCGGCGTAGCGGAGGAAAATCGCTCTTGGTCGGCGGACCGGCGATCATCCACACCGGTAGCGGTTCGTTCGTCGAAGAATTGATCCGCAAGCACTATATCAATGTGTTGTTTGCCGGCAACGCGCTGGCCACGCACGATATCGAGCAATCGCTCTACGGCACCAGCCTCGGCGTGCACCTCGAGCACGGCAATCTCGCCGAGGCGGGGCACGAGCATCACCTCCGGGCGATCAACCGCATTCGCCGACTCGGCGGCATCCGCGCGGCGGTCGAGCAGGGAGTGCTCGCCAGCGGCATCATGTATCAGTGCGTGAAGAACAACGTCGATTTTCTGCTCGCAGGAAGCATTCGCGACGATGGCCCGCTGCCCGACGTGATCACCGACATGCTCGCAGCGCAGCGGCAGATGCGCGAAAAGATTCGGGGCGTTTCGTTCGCCCTGATGATCGCCACGACGCTGCATTCGATCGCGGTGGGAAATATTTTGCCCGCTTGGGTGAAAGTGGTGTGCGTCGATATTAATCCGTCCACGGTCATTAAGCTGAATGACCGCGGCTCGATCCAAACCGTTGGCTTGGTGACCGACGTCGAACCGTTTTTGCGGTCGCTCGTGGAGGATTTGCAAGCGTTGGAGCAAGCGGCTGGTGGTTAGTGGGTCGTAGCTCGGAAATTGGTGGTGCGGACCGATATTCGGCGCACGCTCGAACCGCAAGCGTGCCTCGATGCCAAACGGTAGATAGAGCCGCGCTTGCGGTTTCGCGGGTCCTGTGTCATTGCCCATCCCCTCACCCTCACCCTTTCCTGCCGTGCCCCACATCCTGATGTGCCCGCCCGATTTTTTCGGGATCGAGTACGAAATCAATCCGTGGATGAGCCGGCAGCGGCAATCGGATCGGCCGACGGCGATCCGGCAATGGAATGCCTTGCGGCAATTGCTGGGGGAGGCGGGGGCACAGGTTTCGCTGATGACGCCCGTCGCGGGGCTGCCCGACATGGTGTTCACTGCCAATGCCGCGCTGATCTATCGGCAAACGGCGGTGATGGCTCGGTTCCGCCATCCGGAGCGGCAAGGCGAGGTGGCGCACGATGAAGCGTGGCTCGCGGCAGGCGGTTTTGAAATCAAGCACGTGCCCGAAAACGTGTGGTTCGAAGGGGCCGGCGACGCGCTCTTCTGCGGCGACACACTTTACGCCGGTTATCGCATCCGCAGCCATGCCCGCGGGCATCAGCAAATCGGCGAGACGCTCGGCTGCCGCGTGATCCCGATGGAATTGGTGGACCCGTATTTCTACCATCTCGACACGTGCTTCTGCCCGCTCGCGGCGGGTCAGGCGATTTATTTCCCGCCTGCGGTCGATCGATACGGCCGCGATGCGATGGCGGCAAATATTCCCGACCTCATCGCGGTCGAACCTGACGAGGCGAAGCGGTTCGCGTGCAATGCGGTGGTGGTGGGGCGAACGGTGGTTACGAACACGGGTTGCCCGAAATTGCATGCCGCGCTCTTGGCCCGCGGCTTCACGCCGCGAGCCACCGAGCTCGACGAATTCGTGAAAGCGGGCGGCAGCGCGAAGTGCCTCACGCTCCGGCTCGACGGCGAAGAAGCGGCCGGTTGGAAAAACGCGGACTGAACAGTCGAGCGAGTGTCGGGCGTCACTGCTGGCTTGGCCGGCGGAGTGCGTCTCGGCGGCGAGTCGAACTGCCGGAAATGCCCGAAATCGAAGCGTAGCACCCGTCGCTTTGGTTACGGGAATATCGCCGCCGCGGTCAAAACGACGTGTCGTCTTGGCCCAGCACTTCCGACACGCGGCGATCGACGATCTGCTTCTTGACCGCGTTGCGTTTGTCGATCGAGGATTGAATCCGTTTGATCTCGTCTTCCAGACGCTTGAGTTCGAGGCTGCGGCGTTCTTGGCGGGCCTCGAATTGCCGGGCGACGACTTCTTCGAGCTTGCCTTTGACGTCGTTTTGCTTTTCCTTCGGCGCTCGGCGGTATTCGTCGGCCAGTTCGCGGCTCTCGCGATCGAAGTTCGCATCTTGCTCCAATAGGCGGCGCATCTCCGGATCGTCTTGCCACATCGCACCCGGAGCGCGGAAGGTTGCGATCGCACGCGGCTCAGGGTTGGGGATGCCATCCGGCCCACGGCGGATGATCACTTTCGCGCCATCCGGCAGATTCGGCGGCGTCGGCAAGCCAACGCCGTCGCGCTGCAAGTAGTAAAAGTTCGGCTGCGGACCGCCGGGGGGCACCGGCCCAGTGATCTGCCCGCTACCCCCCACCGCCGGCCCATCGAAACCGGAAGCAGCAGCGCCAGGGCCAGCGTTCGGCGGTGCAGCCGGAACGCTGCTATCGCCGGTGCGGATCAGAATCTTCGGGCCGGGTCGATCGTCGACAAACAGCACTTTGACGCCCTTTTCCGGTATCGGCGCGGGATCAGCCGCACGCGCCGAACCGATTGCAATAAAGCAAGGAATTGCCGCCAGCATGCGGCAAAGCATCCAATTTCTATCGGTCATCGGGTTTGCTCCGTGAAAAAAGGTCGGTCAGACATCGGTTTAGAGATTGCCATGTTCCACTTCGCGATTCAGTTGGTCCAGCCCGGCTTCGATTGCCCAAACGCGGCTCGACGGGCCGTCTTGCTGTGTGTAGATCGTCGCCTGGCCAAGAGCATTGATTTCGTCGTCCACCGCATCGCCCCATTGCAAGCGTTCGTTGGCGGCAGCGAAATTTGCGTCGGATTGTCTCGGTGCCGCGGGCGGCGGCGATAGCTTCGGGACGAAGTGCGGCGCGACGGCCGGTTCGGCTGGCGGCTTTGCTCGGGGCAGAGCAAATGGATTCGCACCGGCAATCCGTCGCAATTCAGCTTGTCGCTGTCGCGGAGCGGCCACGAATCGCACGGCGAAGGCCACGCCGATCGCAACCAACAGTGACGCGGCCAACAGTGACGCGGCCAACACCGCGAACCAGCGCGATCTGCCGAGCCGATAGCGCGGCTGTATCCGCGGCATACTTTCCATGCGGCGATTCGTCGGCCGCGCGCCGCCGTGCCGCAGTTCCTCTTCGATCAATTCTCCGAACCGCAGCCAGCCTTCGCGGAGCGAATCCGTCTCCGCGTCTGAATGACGCGACGAAGGCCCGCCCGTGGTTGTGGCCCGCTCGACGATCTCGCGCAGTTTTCGGGGTTGGTCGTTCATAGGTCGTCCACTTTGAAGTGCTTTCGCAACGCCAGCAACCCGCGATGGCAATGGCTGAGTGCCGTATTCAGTGGGCAGCCGATTGTCTCGGCGATTCGTGCAAACGAGAGCTCGCCGAAATATCGCAGCAGCAATGCTCGGCGCTGAATCGGGGTGAGCGCTTTGAGGGCTGCGTTGAGCTGCCTAGTCGTCTCGGCATTGGTCGCCTCGACGGATGGACTATTTGCGTTGGCGCCCGAGTCGGCGATCGACCAGATTTCATCGCCGAGCGTCGGCTGAGGCCGGGAGCGGCGAAAGCGATCGCATGCGACTCGGTCGGCAATCTGCAGCAAATAGCTCCGTGCAAATCCGCGTTCTTCATACCGATTTCGTCCTTGCCAAGCGCGGAAAAAGACCTCCTGAAACATGTCGTCGATCAGATCGAAACTGCCGACGACACCCCGCAGATATCCGCGGACGGCATCGCCGTGCTCGCCGATCCATTCGCCGATGCGTTTGGAATCCAACTCGGAATCGACCGATTCAGTCATGCTCGTTCCCATGGCATTAGTGTAAACGCGGGAACGAGCGGCTTTATTGCAGGGAAAATGGGTCGATTTTGGAGGCGGGATCAGGGGGCACCCCGGGAAGGCCCGGGAAGGCTAGGGCGAATGGAAGAGTAGGAGGGGCCTTCCCGGGCCTTGGGGCGGTTGGCTGCGGCGGAATTTGGCAGTGCCCACCGTCGCTGCAAGCCATATTATAGAGAGGTAACGTACATCGCCTGGAACCGTCGCTGGAATCTTTCGTGACTGGATTGCTGCAAAACGTCAGTTCGACGCTCAAGATCTGGGCGCAAGGGCCCGTGCGCGGGCGGCTCAGCGATTGGTCGGCCGCGGTGCCCGCGGTTGCCGCGCTCGAGCCGGAATTGCAACAGTTCTCCGATGCCGAATTGCGCAAACGCAGCTTGTCGCTCCGCTATCGGGCGAAAAGCCGAGAACCGCTCGAATCGCTACTTCCCGAGGCGTTTGCCCTGGTTCGCGAAGCGGGGGTGCGAACGGTTGGAATGCGGCATTTCGACGTGCAGATTCTCGGCGGAGTGGCCATGCACCATCGTTGCGTGGCAGAGATGCAAACGGGTGAAGGCAAAACGCTCACCGCCACGCTTCCGCTCTACTTGCATGCCTTGAGCGGGAAAGGCGTCCATCTGGCAACCGTCAACGACTATCTAGCCGAACGCGACTCGCAATGGATGGAGCCCATCTTCCGCATGCTCGGCCTCACCGTCGGTGCCGTGCTCACGCCAATGAACACCGCGCAGCGCCGAGCCGCCTATCAGTGCGACATCACCTACGGCACCGCCAAGGAATTCGGCTTCGATTTCCTCCGCGATCGGCTTCTGCTGCGCCGCATGGCCGAAGGACAATCGAATTTGATGGCGCAAATGCTCGGTCATACGAATGACGCATCCGGCGACAAACCGGTGCAGCAGCCGCATCACTACGCCCTCATCGACGAGGCGGATAGCGTGCTCATCGACGAAGCCCGCACGCCGCTGATCATCAGTGCCCTGCCGACGGAAGACGAGCGGGCCGAAGCTGATCTCTATCGCTGGACGGCCGAGGCGGTGAAGCAGTTCGTCGACGAAGAGCACTACACATACGACCATGAAAAGAAAACCGCCGAACTGACAGCCGCAGGCCGCCGCCTGGTGCGCAATCTGCCTCGCACGCGGGCTCTCGAATCGGTCGGCATGATTCGGCTCTACGATTTCATCGAGCGCGGCTTGCGGGCCGAACGGGCTTTCCTGCTCGACCGGCACTACGTGGTGCGCAACGGCGAGATCGTCATCGTCGATGAATTCACCGGCCGTATGTCGGAAGGGCGCAAATGGCGAGACGGGCTGCATCAGGCCATCGAAGCCAAGGAAGGGGTCGAAGTGACGATCGACACCGGCCACGCCGCGCGCGTGACGATCCAGGATTATTTTCTTCGCTATCCGCATCTGGCCGGCATGACGGGCACCGCTTCGGATTCCGCCCGCGAATTGCATCGCATCTATCGATTGCGTGTCGTGCCGATTCCCACGAATCGCCCCCCGGTGCGCGAGCGCTTGCCCGACCAGATTTTCGGCACAGCCGAGGCGAAGAACGAAGCGATCGTGCGCGAAATTGCACAGAGTCATGCTGCGGGGCGACCCGCTTTAATCGGCACCCGCTCGATCGACAAATCCGAAATCTTGTCGCGGATGCTCAACGAAGCCGGGATCGATCATCAGGTGCTCAATGCACGGCAGGTGGCCGTCGAAGCGCAGATCATCGCCGCGGCGGGACAGACTGGCCGTGTCACGGTGGCGACGAACATGGCCGGCCGCGGAACCGACATCCGGCTTGGTGAAGGTGTTGCCGAATTGGGCGGCTTGCACGTCATATTGACCGAGATGCACGATTCCGCCCGTATCGATCGGCAACTATTGGGCCGTTGCGGCCGGCAAGGCGACCCGGGAAGTTATCGCCAGTTTTTGGCCCTCGACGATGATATTCTGTTGGCGGGGCTCGGGCCGGAAAAGTCAGAGCCGCTGGCCGAGCTGGGCCGCACCTCGCCCGGCTCGTTCGATTCCCTGGGCCGATTGTTTCGCAAGGCGCAGCACAAGATCGAGCGCCGCCACTTTACCGACCGCCGCTCGTTGATGTATCAGGAGAAAGAACGCAAGAAAATGCAATTGCAAATGGGTCAAGACCCGCACCTCGATTCACCGTCGTAAAGTCGTAGGCGCACTCCGTGTGCCGTATGCAGCACAACAGTAGCAGGCACACTCCTTGTGCAGTGCGAACACCACAGCGGACGGCACACGGAGTGTGCCTGCCACGTTATGATCGACGAACTTTATCGCCTGGCGCTCGACACGCTTCGCAGTCATTGCGATGCGGCGCGTATGCCCTACAGCGAAGACGACGGCGATTTGCTGTTGGCAGGCCATCGGCTCGGCCTGTCGATCGCGTTCGAAGGATTTAGCCGTCAGGGAGATAAGCTGATCGCTCCGCTCGACGTGCAAATTCATTTAAACGGCGACACGGGCGATCGCTTCCGCGTCGGCACGCTCGGCATCGGCGACGATCGGCTTTCGGCAATGCGGGCGGCGATCGAAGAGTGGCATTTGCTGGCCGCATCGGCGGTGCTGGCGGCCTTGGGGGCCGAGGTCGACACGCGTCGGGCCGCGCCGGTGCGGAATCTGGCCGGCTGGCAACTGTTTCCCGGGCGGGCGGGCATTCGCGGCACATTGCCGGCCGGCCTGAATCCGGGCGGAGTTTTTTATCGCCAGTTGCTCGATGTGCTGCGCAAGCACATCGCTGCATGGCCGCGCGCGGAGGGTTCGCAGCTTCACCTGCGTTCGATCTTCGTGATGGCCACGAGTGCCGAGGGCCAAAATGAGCTTCAAGCCGCCGTGGATGGCTTCCTCCAACCCGCGCTCGTGGCCGATCTGACGGCTTTGCCCTGGCCCGCCGCCGGCGAGGCATATCTTTTCAAACAATTGTTGGTGCTTCGCACCGGCCAGCCGTGAAAAACGAGAGAAACCCGTTCGCCACGCCGGGGTTAAAAGTAATAGAAAACGACGACACGGCAAACGACGACACAGGCGGCGAGCGCCTTGCCGCTCATGGTGGACAAAGTAATACAAACGACACGGAACAGAGACGGGTCGAACCGGCGCGCGGGGTTGCAAACCGCGGTGTTTTCACCCATAACAAAGGGCAGCGGCGAACGGTAGTAGCCGATCGCAATGCGCGCCCGTTCGGCGCACGCTCGGTTACGTTCAATTCGTGCGTTGAGAACGACGGCCTGGCGATCGCTTCCAAGGCGGAAACAGTCGCGGCCGGCGCCGCGCGTGGAGCCCCTGATTGGCAGTCAGCGAATCGTCGACCCAGAACCCGGCGCTGCGCGATCCGGATGTGCGGCTGATGCTCGAAGTGCGCGACGACAATGCCGTCGCGTTCAATGAGTTGATGCTGCGCTACCAGAACCGTTTGATCGCGCTGTTAGAGCACGTGGTGGGTCGGCGCGAATTGGCCGAGGAACTGACGCAGGAAGTGTTTCTGCGCGTGTATCGGGCTCGAAAAAGGTACGAGCCGGGCGCGAAGTTTTCCACTTGGCTGTTTACGATTGCCAACAATCTGGCCGCCAATGCGCTTCGCAGCCAATCGCGGCGACACGAGGTCAATCTTGCCCAACGCGGCACGAATAGCTCGACCAGCGTGCCGACGCTTGAGCAATTGGCCCAAGCGGCGAGCGGCTTCATGCCGGCCCGGCAGTTCGAAAAAGCCGAATTGAGCGACGTGATCCGCCAGGCGATGGCCACGCTCAACGAGCGCCAGCGGATGGCCGTTCTGCTGAGCAAGTTCGAAAGCATGAGTTACGAGGAAATCGCCGAAACAATGCAAATGTCGCCGCAAGCCATCAAGTCGCTCTTAAGCCGCGCGCGAAGCAATCTGCGCGAAATCCTGGAGCCTTATTTGGAAAGCGGCGAACTCAAGGAAGTCACCCCGCGCCCCGAACAAATCGGCTCCATTGAAGACGAATAAAACCCTCGTCCCTTTTCCGCACGCTAACCCCTCACCCTCACCCCGATTCAATGTCCGAGCACGCCTCGACCGAATCCGAACGGCTCGATGAAGAGTTGGTCGCCTATTTGGACGGCGAATTGGACGGGGAAGCCGCGCGCCGGATGGAGCATCGCCTGGCATCGGAAGCCGCGGTTCGCCGGCGATTGCAGCAATTGGCGCAAAGCTGGGACTTGCTCGATCAACTGCCGCGGACCACGGTCGACGACACCTTCACGCGCAGCACGGTCGAAATCGTTGCCCAGGCCGCCGAAGCGGAGTTGGGCCAAAAGGCGGCTTCCGAGCCGCGTCGCCGGCGAATGCGCTGGGTGCTGACGGCGGTTGCGGCGCTGGCCGCTTGCGCGGCAGGGTTCTTCATCCTCGTCCATTTGCGGCACGACCCCAACGAAGAGTTGCTGCGCGATTTGCCGGTCATTCAAAACCAGGAGTTGTATAAAGAGGCAGGCAATATCGATTTTCTCCGCAAAATGGACAAAGACGGGCTGTTTCCCGAGGAGAATGGCGATGGCACGTGAAAACGGCTCGAAATTGCCCGTCCCTTCGCCGCTGCGGGAAATGGTGGCAGCGATTCTGCTTGGCTTTGTGGCCACCGGCACGGTGTGGGCCATGGATTGGCTGGCCGAACGGCGGCAAGAAGTCGAGCGCATGACTCCGGCCGAGAAGGAGGATCTCAATGAAAAGTATCAAAGATTTCTGGCTCTTCCGGCCGACGAGCAGGAGCAACTCCGTCTGTTGCACCAGCAGCTTGAAGTCGATCGGAACGGCGACCGGCTTCGCCGTGTGATGCAGCGATACTACGATTGGCTTAAGACTTTGCAGCCCGGCGAACGAGCCGATCTGCTGTCGCTGCCTCCCACCGAGCGTTTGGCGAAAATAAAGACGCTCAAACAAGACCAAGAGGCATGGGCGGCGAAGCTCTCGGGCGGGTCGCACCTCACGCTCCACGATGTGCAGGTGCTTTCCGATTGGGTCAAAAAATATGCCGCAGCTCACGAAGTCGAGTTGACCAAAGACATGCCACAGCGGCATCACGGGCAGTCGTTCCCTGTGCTCGACGAAGAATCGCACGAGCGGATGGTGCAGTTCAGCGCGTGGCGGCATTGGTCGGCCGAAAAAACGCCCGCGGTTTCCGCGGACGAAATCGAACACTTGATGGGGCAGCTATCGACCAAGCCGCGCGAGGCCCTGGAAGCCCAACCTATGCTGCACGACAAGGCCGATATCGTCCATCAATGGCTGCAAGCGATCGCGCGCACTCGATTTGCCGGTGGATTCGGCAAACAGGGACCAAATGTCAGCCGCAAGGACTTGGCCCGCTTTTTCGAGCACTTGCCGAAGGACCAGCAGGATGAACTGAGCCAACTTAGCGAAGAAGCGCGGCATCGCGAACTGCGCAAACGCTTTCTTCAATACCGCCGGTCGACTGGTTTTTCGACAGGCGGCGACCGGGAACCACACTTCAATCATCCTGGCGGCCCCTGGCCGGCCGATTCGCCGGAAAGAGACCACGAGCCCCCGACGCACAAGGGTCCGCCGCCGGACAAGGCTCCGCCGAACAAAGCTCCGCCGGAAATGCCGCCACGAAACGCGCCGCCAGACAAACCGGAGGCTGAAGAGCAGTCTCCCGCTGTGCCCTCCGCGACAACACCTGCCGCGACAACACCTGCCGCGACAATACCTGCCGCGACAATACCTGTGCCGACGACGAAGTAAATCCGGCTCGGGGTTGAAACGCTACCGTGAATCGCCCGCTTGTCCGTGCGCCGCTACGGGCTAATCGTCGCCGTGTGGCTTGGTGCATCGCTGGCCGGAAACGATTCTTCCGAGGCTTCATCGACCACATCGAGTGCCTCGTCTGAAGATTCCTCTTCGGCTTCCTCTTCCTCGACAAGGTTCGACGGCTCGAGCGCGTCGATTTCCTGGCTTCCTGCGGCCGTATCGGCGGTGGAATGCGCAGCTCGCTCAACGCCGTCTTCGACGAGCGCTTCGCTTTCATTCGCCGACTCGGATCGGCCCGCCGAGGCAGATTCGGCCGGGGGCATTTCAAAGCCCGGCGACGATTCGGCCGCGAGATCGCGCGCGTCGAGGATATCGTGGGCCTCATCCGCCGCGGCCGCGTCAAAAACGCCCGGCGCCTCGAGCACGGAATCGTCCGCGGTATGTTTGGCCGCGGCGTGCGGCATTGGTGCTGCGGTCGAAGGCATTTCGGCGGAAGGCGGCGCGATATGGGCCGGAGCAGCGGATTGTCTTGCCCCTGGGGCCGAGAGCGTTTTTTTCTTGATCGCCGTCTTTTTCACGGGGGCTTTTTTCGCTGGAGCTTTTTTCACCACTGCCTTCTTGGGGGGCACTTTCTTTGCGCTGCCCTTTTTCTTTCGCGCCGCCGCTTGGACCGGCGCTGCTGCCTCGTGGATTTTCTTGTTCGCAGTTTTCCTAGCGGGCGATTTCTTCGCGGCTGTTTTCTTGGTTGCCGTCTTCGCTGCCGGTTTGCTCGCCGCGACCTTCGTTTTCTTAGCGCTAGATTTCTTTTTCGATGCCGTGGCGTTCTGGGCGTTCTTCTTCAGGGCGGCCGATTTTTCGGCGCCTTTTTTCGGCGCAGCCTTTTTGGCCGGCCCCTTCTTCTTTGCTGCCTTCGTCGGAGCGGCTTTCTTGTCCCCCTTCTTGGCCGGGGCTTTCTTCGCGGACTTTTTCTTAGCCATCGGTTTCGTTCCTCGTGCGTGCGTAAGATAAGGGTGGCAGTCGGTCAAAGGGCATCGCTAGTATACTTACCCAAGAAATTGGCGGCAAAGTATTCCGGGTTCGTGGCTCGTGGTTCGTGGCTCGTGGCTCGTGGTTCGGACGAAGGGCGCAATTGGACCAAGTTTCGACGGCTACTCATAATCCCGGCATTCCGTATCCAAAAAGGGCCAAACCACTAACCCCGAGACACGAGCCACGTCGCCATGCCCCTCGACCATCGAACAATCCAGCGTCATTTTCGGCGAGCCGATCCAATCCTGGCCGAAGTCATCCGCAAAGTCGGTCCGGTTACCCTCAAACCGGAGCGCGACCGGTTCAAGATGCTGGTACGGTCGATTCTTTCGCAGCAAATATCGGTGGGCGCGGCAAAGGCGATCCGGCTTCGCCTGGAAGCCCGGCTCGAACCGGAGGGCATTCGGCCCGAAGCGCTCGCTAGGATGACGGTCGACGAGCTGCGGGCGGTCGGCATTTCGCGCTTCAAGGCCGGTTATCTGCTCGATTTGGCCCAGAAGTGCAGCGACGGCACGATCCGCCTCGCTCGGCTCGGGCGGTTGAGCGACGAACGGGTGATCGAGGAGCTGATCCAAATTCGTGGCATTGGCCGATGGTCGGCCCACATGTTCCTGATTTTTTCCCTCGGCCGGCCCGACGTTTTGCCGCTCGACGACCTGGGCATCCGCTCGGCAATCCGCCGTCTCTATGCGTTCGACGATCTTCCGCCGAGGGCAGCCTGCCTAGAAATCGGCAACCGCTGGCGTCCATTCGCGAGCATCGGCAGTTGGTATTGCTGGCGGTTCCTGGAAAGCGTGCCGCGCCGGGCAGCCTCGAAGGGCAAATGAAAGTAAGTCGATGAGTCGAAGCGGCGCTCGACACAGGCCTGTAACCGGTCGCGCCCGGCCGGTGTATAACGTGCGAAAGCCCAACATCTAATCCATCTTCCCTGAAGGAGATCCCACGATGAAACGGATGCTAGCAATCATGGCCGGGGCGCTGATCTGGACAAGCGCGGCCGTTTCCGCCCAGGCGGCACCGATCGAGCCGGCCGATATTGCCACCGGAGCGAAATGGTTCGTTCACATCGATTTCGATGCTGCCCGCGACTCGAAAGTCGGCCAGCGCATCCACGAAGAAGCGCTGAAGAACGATCACGTCAAAAAAGAGCTGGCGAAAATGCAGGATGAATTGGGCATGGATCCGCAAAAGGATCTGCATGGGGCGACACTCTACGGCACTTCATTCACGCCGCACAAGGGCGTGCTGATCGTTTATGCCACGGCCGATAAGGCCAAGTTCATGGCCCATCTCAAGGCAAAACCCGACTTCATGGCTTTGAAAACCGAAGACGGCAAAGAAACGCTCTACACCTGGACCGAGCACATGGGCCACAAGCCGTCGGCCAATACGAAGCCGGCCGGGAGCCAGAAAAGGAGCGGAACCGCCGGCCACGAATCGAATGGCCACGCGGCGAAGGACGGTGCCGCAATGCACCATGCCTATATGGCTCACCAATTCATGGCCCACGAGCACAGCCACACCGTTTGGGCCGCGTTTCCGAAAGCCGGCATGGGCGTGTTCGCCGACAGCCCCGGCGAACTGAAGGCCGCCCTGGATGTGCTCGGAGGCAAAAGCGGTTTGGCTTCTACTTCGCCGATTCTGCCCGATGCGCCGAAGGGAACCGTTTTCAGCGGCGGAGCCATCGGTCTGTCTTCATTGCCGATTCCGACGCACATGGCCTTGGCGAAGCAAATCGATCGCCTCACCTTTGCCGCCGGCGAAAGCGATGGGGAAGACTTCGATCATATCAAGGTTACGATGACGAATGATGCAGTGGCGAAACAGCTAAAGTCGATCATCGACGGCTTGCAGGCGATGGGCGATTTGCACTTCACCGGTCACGCCGAGCTGTTGAAGATGATCGACGGTCTGAAGGCCGAGGCCGATGGCAAGGTGCTGTCGATCGACTGGAAGGCTTCGTCTGCCGATGTCATCAAATTCGGTGAACAGGTGTGCGAGTTCGTCCACAAGCACCACGCCGAATGGCATCATCAATAGGCGGTGTGAGGCTTGAGGCTTGAGGAAGCGACGGACGCGTGCGCGTCCTCACAACCGCAACGCCCCTTACAGCCTAATGCCCTTGGGCGGAGCCACAGAAGGGCGTTGCCGTTGGCCTCGCCTTCCTCGCTAACGTGTCGGGCCAGTATGCGCAGTTCTCACGGAACACCAGCCTGAAGCGTGAGCGAGGGACGGCCTCAACGGTGACACGCTGCGGGCCAAGTCCGTTCACCACGGCCGCGCAGCCCTTACAGTTCTGCGAAATTTTTCAGAATTCTTAGACCGTCGGATTGGCTCTTTTCGGGATGAAACTGCGTCGCAAAGATATTGTCCCGCCACACCATCGAGCAGAACGGCGCGCCGTAGTCGGTTTCGGTCGCAATCACATCGCGATCCTGCGGCACGACGTGATACGAGTGAACGAAATAGGCGAAAGCGCCATCCTCCAAGCCCGCGAGAATCGGCGGCCGCCGGCGCATCGAAAGCCGGTTCCAGCCCATGTGGGGCACTTTGTATTCGGCCGGCAATTCGAATCTCGCCACTTCGCCGCGCAGAATCCCTAAACCTTCGTGCCGGCCACCTTCGTGGCCAACGTCGAACAGCAACTGAAGGCCCAAGCAGATTCCCAAAAACGGCTTGCCGGCCGCAATGCTTGAGCGAATCGGTTCGATAAGATTCCGCCGCCGCAATTCGGCGATGGCGTCCGGAAACGCGCCGACGCCGGGCAATACGATCTTCTCCGCCGCCATCACCGACTCGGGATCGCTGCCGATCACGGCCGGATGCCCGACCTTTTCGAAACCTTTTTGGACGCTCCGCAAATTGCCCATTTGGTAGTCGATGATTAGGAGCATGGGGAGGCAAGGCGAGGGTGAGGGGGCAGAGACAAAAGTCCGCAACACTGGCCGTGCGCCGGACCGGACACGACCGCCATATTCTAGCCGGGCCACGATCGTCTGCCATCGGCACACAAAGAGAGACTCCTCCCGATCGCGAGGTTCGCCGGTGGCGAACCGGCGGTGCGAAACCGCTCACCGCGGCTTCGACCCATGATCTTCAGCCGGCCGATTAGGCAAACCTTGCGGGCTGACGCGGCCTTGCGGGCCGAGGAATTGGCACGATCCGCAGGGTCTTCCCACATTTTGCCCGGCGGCAGAATCACTTCTACCGCACTATGCACTTCGTCTGGCATATGTCCGATACCACTAGTCGGAGCGAAGTTTGATTGCTTGGATCGGGGAATTCCGGCGCGAATTATTCGTGATATGGCTCAAGTCGAGGGCCGCCGATCCCTTCAAAATGTTCGTCTGCAGATTGGCCCGGCCAAACCTTTCGACGATCGATTGTGTGTGCGGCGTGTATCTCCAGCGGGCGGCTGGAGTTTTGCCAGTCCGACATGAAAAGGTGAAACTTACCGCCGCGAGACGACGATCCGCCTCTATTTTTTTACCGGTCGCTTGAGTCCTCGAAAATTGAGAAATCTCCTATGAATCGCATCGTTCTCCTGATTCTTGGCCTTTCTTCTGGTCTCTGGGCGCTGCGCGATCTCGGTTCGGTAAACCGGCCGACCGCATCGCTTCGAGCCGCGGAGACCATTAGCACGGATCACAAGCCGACGGATGAAAAAAAAGAGGCCCGAAGTTTGTCGCCTGCCATCATGCCGGGCTGCCTCGACATCGCTTCGGAAGGGCGGGCGATTCGCTCGGAAACATCGGGCATCGTCAAAGCAGTCAAATACACCGTTCTGGTTCAAGATGCGGAAAACGATTCCGACGAAGACATGCTCGAACTCGCCGAGCCGAAGGATAAGAGTTCGGAGGCCGATCGCGCAGCCTTGGGGCGCTGGGCCACTTCGCTGATCGATACGTTGGTTCACGAGCCGGGTGCGGCCGCCAAGGCGGCGATGCATGAAGATCACCCGCTCGGCAAGTTGGCGGCACAAGCGATTGTTCCCCCTCCCAAGCATGAATCGGCGACCGCGCCGCAAGCGATTCCCGCCGCGCCGCCAATCGAGGTTCTGGCCACCGATATTCCGGCGAACACGGAGGGCAGCGACACGGAAAATGGCGGCGCCGAAAGCGCGGCCGACGTTCCCACCGCCAAACCAGCCGAAACAACCACCGAAAAGGCCGTCGAAAAGATCGCTGAATCGCTCTCTGAGCAGTCGAACGAGAAGCCTTCCGACATGGAGAGACCAGCGGTTGCGGCCGCGTTGCCGGAAGAAGGATGTGGAACCGACGAATCGTCCGTCGAGCCGCACGGCCCCGCACGGCACAAATCCGCCGCCCCAGCACCGGCGGCAATCATGCCTCCCGTCAACCCGGTGACCAAGCCGTCGGCGAAGTCACCTGTTGAAAAGCCTCACGACACTGCGGCCGCCGTTGCGCCTTCGCCGGTCGCAACCCGAGCCCCATCGTCGCCCGTCACGCTCGTCGCCCCGATGGCAATGCCGCATCCGATTGCCGGGCAACCGATTGTGTCGGCGGCGCCGATCGAGCGACCATTTTCGCCACAGATGATCGAGCTATCGCAAAAGATTCGCTATGCCTTGGCGATGTATCAACACCAGCGATTGCTCAATACGGGCAGCAACGCCTGCTGGGAAGTGATGCACCGCTTCGTGGCCTTCGGCGCCGCGACCGAAGTGCTTCGCGATGGACCCGGCGGCGAGCCGGTAAACGCTATCGGCTGGTTGCTCTGGGGCGGCCGGTGCAATTCGCAGCCGCTGCTCGTGCTCAGCGACGGCCGGCCGATGGCCATGGTCGGCGTCGGCGTCCAAGGCCACCCGGGCCAGTTTCTCGGGATGTTGGCTCAATCGCGCGTGCGGCCGGATAGCCCCTTTCAGCTCGGGAGCCATTCGTTCACCGTGCAAGACCTGATCGACCAGGAAAAGCTCGACTGCGACAGCAATATCGAACTGACATTTGAGCTGATCGCAATGTCGTACTACCAGAAGACCGACGACAGCTGGACCTCTCGCAATGGCGAGCAATGGTCGATTTCGCGGCTGGTCCAGGAAGAAATTCGTCAACCGATCAACGGCGCCGCATGCGGTGGCTCGCACCGGCTATTCGGCCTGAGCGCCGCCTTTAAGAAACGCATGCTCGAAGGCAAACCGGTGGACGGCGAATTTTTGCGAGCCAAAAAATATGTTCGCGCCTATCAAAGCTACACGCTCGGCACCATCCAGAACCGCGATGGCAGCTTCAGCACCGACTGGTTTCGCCGCCCGGCGGACAACGGCGATCTGGACCGCAAGATTCAAACCACCGGCCATATCCTCGAATGGCTCGTGTTCAGCCTGGACGACAGCCAGCTTCGCGATCCGCGCATTATCCGCAGCGTCGATTTCCTGTCGACGCAGATCATCATGCATCCGAATAAGGCGTGGAGCGTCGGCCCCTTCGGCCACGCACTGCATGCGATCGCGCTCTACCAATCGCGGGTATTCACGCCGTCGGACCCGCAATTCTTGCAACCCCCGGCCGTCGTGGCGCAAGCCCCGTTGCAAGCAACGCCTCGGCCCGTCGCCGCTCAACCGGCTCCGAAGCCACTGACAAGATTGGAGACAACCGCCCCGGCGACAGGGCCGGCCAAACCGGTTGTGAAATCGCCCACGGAATCGCGGCCGCGGCAGACATCGGTGCCGCCCGATGCCATGGCCGACCCGATGCGACCGATCGAGTCGCCCGTGGTGCGCCCAGTTCCGCGACCGTCCGTCGGCACCCCGAACGCCGCTTCCGCCACCGCCGAACTCGAGGGCCCCTCCCTCGGCGTCACACGCTAGACTCGGCCGAAAAATGACTTCTCCACAGACCCCTCTCCCCTTGCGGGAGAGGGTAGGGTGAGGGGTTCGAAAAGCGGAAGTTATTTTTCGGCCGAGCCCTAGATGCGGAATGCTTTGATCCCCAGGCGCCAGGCCGGTTGCCGCGCAACGTGCTGGGCAATAAGCGCCGGCTTTCCAACTGGCGGGTGGTTTCTTACAATACCGGCTTGGCGTTTGCCTGCTTGCGGCGGTGGGGAGCGTGTTTCGCGCGATTCTCTCCGCGGCGTTTCGAGCCCTGAAACCGCTTTGCATTGCCGATCATGGCCACACCCACCGCAGTCGCCGCGTATTTACTGCTGTTCGTCGTCGCCGGATTCAGTTTTCTGTTTGCGAATCTGCTGCTCGGCAAATTATGCCGGCCGCAGGCGCCGAATTCCGAAAAGCTCGAAGTCTACGAATGCGGCGAGCCGACGATCGGCTCCAGTTTCGTGCAGTTCGACTTGCGATTTTATGTCGTCGCCTTGCTGTTCATCATATTCGATGTCGAAGTGGCGTTTTTCTTTCCTTGGGCAACTGTGTTTGGCAAGAGCACGCAACTGATGGATCGGAATTTAGTCGTTGTGGAACAGACAAGGGCGATGGACGACGGGCGAGGGGCGAGTGTCGGGCAGGTTGAACTGACGTCGGCGGCTGTAGGACTTTATCGCGAACTCGGTGTTAATCATCCGACAGCGCCGGAAGTGCAAGCGCCGACAAAGGGCGCGGCGCCTGCGGCCAAAGGGAGCGAAACGGCGTCGCCGCTTCGGCAGGCCGATGAAAAAATCCGGGCCGACGCGAGCACGCTTGCCCGGCTTTCGATGGTCGATATCGGAGCATTTTTTGCCGTGCTGCTCGTGGGGTTTGCCTACGTCTGGCGGCGCGGCGATTTGGATTGGGTCAGAGCCGTCAGCCGCGAGCGATCCGTTGGTGTCGAGCCAACCGAGTCACCGGAAGTGATCGAACAGCAACCCGCCGTATCGGCATAATATTCCTTCCCCTCCGCTTTCTCCGCGACCCCGTGTGAGATAAATCGGGTTCGGCCAATGCCGAAGGACAGAACATGCGTGGAACTGAGTTTCTCGAACGGCTGAAAGAGCGGTTCGGCGAGCGGATCACCGGGTCGAATCTCGAAGCGCTCGATCCTTGGATCGAAGTGTCGCCGGAGGGGTTGTTAGACGTGTCGCGTTATTTGCGCGACGAGCCGGCTCTGCGGTTCAGTATGCTCAATTGCATCACAGCCGTCGATTATTTCGAACCCGACGCCAAGAAGGCGGCCAAAGTGACGTGGAAGCCCCACCTCGAGTTGGTTTATCACTTATGGAGCGTGCCACATCGCGTGTCGCTAGTGATGAAAGTGATGCTGCCGCGGTGGAAGAACGATTCGCCCGGTGAATTGCCCGAGCTGCCGTCGGTGAGCCGGCTTTGGCCGACCGCCGATTGGCACGAACGCGAAGTCTACGATCTTTCCGGCATCCGCTTTTTGGGTCATCCGAATCTGCGGCGAATCCTCTGCCCCGAAGATTGGGTCGGCCATCCCTTGCGCAAAGACTACGAAATGCCGTTGGAATATCATGGAATCAGGAATCGGTAGGGTTCGTGGCTAATGGTTCGTGGCTCGTGGCTCGCAAAAGGCCGCGAGTCCCTTGTAACGCCATCGATCAGCCGGCCAGATCACTGATTTTCAAACCGAACACGATCGCCTAGCCACGAGCCACTAACCACACTAGCCACGCCCCATGTCCACCTACACCGACGATCCTCGCATCGTCGAATTCGATGTCCGCACGGACGAAATGCTGGTCAACATGGGCCCGCAGCATCCCAGCACGCATGGCGTGTTGCGGCTCGTGTTGCGCACCGATGGCGAGGTGGTGTCGGAAGTGACGCCGCATATCGGCTACCTGCATCGCTGCGCCGAAAAGATCGGCGAGAATCTCACGCCCCGGCAGTGGATTCCCTACACCGATCGAATGGACTACCTGGCCGGGATGAATATGAATCTCGGCTGGGCGATGACGGTCGAAAAGCTGCTCAAGCTCGATCTGCCCGAAAAAGCGAAACACCTGCGGGTGCTGATTTGCGAACTGGGCCGGGTCGCGAGCCATCTCGTCGGCATGGGGGCGTATGGCCTCGACTTAGGCACGTTCAGCCCGTTTCTCTACGCCTTCCGCGAACGGGAAAAGATCTTGGATCTGTTCGAGGAAGTCTGCGGCGCCCGGCTCACGTATAGCTATATCACCGTGGGCGGGGCGACGGCCGACCTCCCACGGGGCTGGCTGCAAAAGTGCGAAACGTTTCTCGACCAACTCGAACCGATCATCATCGAATATCACACGCTGCTCACCAGCAACGCCATTTTCGTCCGCCGGGCGGCCGGCATCGGTATCCTATCGCCTGAAATGGCGATCGGCTACGGCTGCACCGGTCCGGTGCTTCGCGGTAGCGGCGTCGACCAAGATCTCCGCCGCGACGGCGAAGCCCGTTACACGGAAATGTATTCCGGCTACGCATTCGAAGTGATCGTCGAGAAGAACGGCCATTATCCGAAAGACCACCATTATCCCCCCGTGCCGGCCAGCGCGGTGCTGGGCGATTGCTGGCATCGGTTTTACGTGCGGATGCTCGAGGTGGTACAGTCGATCGATCTGGTGCGGCAGGCCATCGATCGCTACAGCATCGCCACGGGCTCGTGGGGCGAACCGGTGAAGCTCACCGAAAAGTTGCCCAAGGGCGAGGCCTATCTCGAGACGGAAGCGCCCAAGGGGCAGATGGGCTTTTACATCGTCAGCGAAGGGGGTTCGATTCCTTGGCGAGCCCGGGCGCGCAGCAGTTGCTTCTGCAATTTGTCGGTAACGCACGAACTCTGCCGCGGCTGCCTGATCGCCGATGTTCCGGCCATCGTCGGCTCGCTCGACATCGTGATGGGCGAAATCGATCGGTGAGGAAGAAGGCTACAGGCTGTAGGCTACAGGCTACAGAATGTGGTGTGAACGATTTCCCTGTAGTCTGTAGCCTCAAGCCCGCAGCCTTTCCGGAGTTTCATCATGGTCGATCTCGTGACTGTCGAAACCTATACCGATCCGATCGAGGCGTCGCTGGCCAAGAATGATCTGATCGAATCGGGCATAAAGGCCGTGCTGATCGGCGAAGAGGCGAATGCCTTGTGGCACGTGCCGACCGAAATGGCGATGATCAAACTGCAAGTTGCCGCCGAAGACGCCGCGCGCGCCGCCGAAATCCTAAAATCCCCCGCGCGAACCATCTCCTCCGACGAAGAACTGGCCGAGGAAGCTGAAGCGGCGCCGGAGAAAGATGGCAACGACGAGGAAGCTTAAGCGCGAAGGGATCCCCGCCGATGAACGACCAATTGGTGACCATCGCGAGATTTTCCGACCAAATCCAGGCGGCATTGGCTCGCAATGATCTACAAGCCGCGGGCATCAAATCGTTTCTGCCAGGCGAGTCGATTTCGGCGATGGCCTGGCATCTTACCAACGCGTTCGGTGGAATCCGGCTCCAAGTCGCGGCGGAGGACGCCCCGCGGGCCATCGCAATTCTTTCGGAAACCGCTTCGCAATTTGTCGAGAACGCCGAAGCGGGCAAAGCGAGCGAGACGCCGGCCGACGATGCAGATCTGTTGGCAAGTAGCCGGGCCGACTCCGGCCTCGACGGCGCGGATCCGATTGCTGATGAGTTCGACGACGATGGCGTCGGTGACGAAGATTCCGACGCGGAACTCGATCCTTGGAACCGCCGGGAGCGATCGGCCGATCGGGCATTCCGTGGCGCCGTGTTCGGATTGCTTTTTCTCCCGCTGCAAATTTATGTCTTCTGGCTATTGCTGAAGGTTTTTGTATTGGACGACTCATTGGCGCCCCGTCTCCGACGCCAGGCCATATTGGCGGCGGCGATCAATCTTCCAATTATTTTTCTGTTCCTCGTCTGGCTGTCGTACATGTTTTCGCCGGGAAGCTTCTTGTGGCCGCGGCACGGCATCAACGGCCATCGTTGAAAGCCGAAGAATTGCGCGGCCGCGAACGAGGCATGGGCTACATAGACCGCCGCTCCGCGGCGGATTTCTGACGTTCCCGGACTGCGAGCCCTGTGCTTAATGCTTCTCCGAATCCTGCCCGCTTAGTAGGCAACCGCACGGCGAAGTCGATTTGCCAGGCGGGCGACGCTACGTTGCAACCGGTTTAATAGCAAGCAGTTAAAGCGTTCGAAAACTCGACGCTAGCGCTCTCGGCACAAGGTTTGCCTAGCGTTGCCCGCACACATGCAGGTCGACCTGTGTCGGCCAGCCATGCAATTGGTCGCGAGACGCGGTGGCGATGCGCGCGCTCCGATCAGATGCTTTCATGCATGGCGAATTGGGCATGCAAATAATGACGTAAGTGTTTGGGCCGATGGGCTTTGGCTTTCGTGGATTCCCTGTAGTCCGATCGAAAGCCCCGTTGCCCAGCGGCCGGAAAGGCGGAAACGATGAAGCGATTGAGTAGCGTGCTAATTGTGGGATTGATGGTTGTCGGTATGGCTGGCTGGGGATGCAGCAACACAACTCCCGAGACGCCGAAGACCGACACGAAGATGTCGTCGACCGAAAAGCCGGCCGACAAAATGGCCGACGCGACAAAGCCGGCCGATACGAAGCCGGCCGATGCACCGAAGCCGGCCGAGACTGCTTCGACCAAGCCAGCCGACACGACCCCAGCCCCTACAACGCCAGTCAAACCGGCCACACCGGAAAAGACCGTGGCGTTGAACACCTCGGGCGACACGGTCAAGGTTGGTATCTTGCACTCATTGTCCGGCACAATGGCCATCTCCGAGACATCGCTAAAGGATGTCGAGTTGATGGCGATCGACCAGATCAACGAGGCCGGCGGCGTGCTGGGCAAGAAAGTGGTGCCGGTCGTCGTCGATCCCGCGAGCAACTGGGACTTGTTTGCCGAAAAGGCCAAGGAATTGATCACCGTCGACAAAGTGGTCGCCACGTTCGGTTGCTGGACCTCGGT
Organism: Pirellulales bacterium; assembly: GCA_036267355.1. Taxonomy (NCBI): domain Bacteria; kingdom Pseudomonadati; phylum Planctomycetota; class Planctomycetia; order Pirellulales; species Pirellulales bacterium. Next base: position 48,657 of record DATAWG010000124.1, read on the forward strand.
GAGCCGCAAGTCGGTTCTGCCGGTGTTCGAGGAATACAACCAGCTTTTGTTCTAT